>NZ_JNKX01000043.1:0-33180 GCF_000702225.1 Bacteroides sp. Ga6A2
CGACAACGTTGATAGGGTGCAGGTGTAAAGGTGGCGACACCAAAGCCGAGCACTACTAATTGCCCGTCAGCTTTCTTACAGGGATATGTGCTTTGAGTTGTAGGACTGTCGGTTCTGCTGTATTGCTTCAATATGTTGAAAGAACTGAATGCTGACAGAAAATAAAGAAAGAAGGTCAGAAAAAGATATTCAGGTGGTTATAGCAGTGAGGTTCCACCTCTTCCCATTCCGAACAGAGAAGTTAAGCTCACTCACGCCGATGGTACTGCGATACAATGTGGGAGAGTAGGTAGCCGCCGTTTTTAAGAATAGAGAGTCCTCCGCAGGTCAATGCCTGAGGGGGACTTCTTGCGTTTGTGGATATTCTCCAAAAAAATGTTCCTTCTGTTCTAGTCAGGAGGAACATTCGTTTTATTCGTGATGATATGGCTCGTTGTTCAGAATAGTCATTGCACGGTAGAACTGTTCGGTGAATATCATTCTTATCATCTGGTGCGAGAATGTCATCTTGCTGAGCGAAATCTTCTCGTTTGCGGCTGCGTAGACGGCAGGAGAGAATCCGTAAGGTCCTCCGACAATGAAGATGAGTCTTTTGCTGCCGGCATTCATCTTCTTTTCGAGCCATTGTGCAAACTCTATGCTTCGGCGTTCTGCTCCTGCTTCGTCGAGAAGGATGACGTAGTCACCGGGCTGAATGGCCTTCAGAATCTGCTCGCCTTCCTTTTCTTTCTGTTGCTCTTCGGAAAGATTCTTCGTATTCTTCAGTTCGGGTATTACAACCATCTCGAAGCCCATGTAATGCTTGATTCGGCTGATGTATTCATCGGTCGAGGCTATGAAATGCTTGTCAACCGTCTTTCCTACGACTAAAAATATTGCTTTCATGTAATCCTTAAATCATTTTTTTCCGATATAATCATTTAGATTCATCAGAATGATAAATTTCTGCAAAGATAATGATAAGTTGCGATTTTCGAAAGCCTGTCTGAAGCGAGAATGATAATAGTGCCGAAAAAAGCTGTGTCGTCATTTTCTTGGCGTTTAGGGTTGCACAATTAGCAAAAAATATGTATGTTTGCATTTCAATAAAATTTAAAAAGAAAAAATATGTTGTCAGTAGACGAATTAAACGATAGATTGATTGACTTGGCTTTTGCCGAGGATATAGGTGATGGCGATCATACAACCCTTTGCTGCATTCCAGACGATGCAATGGGCAAGAGTAAGCTTTTGATTAAGGAAGACGGCATCCTTGCCGGCATTGAGATAGCTAAGCAGGTGTTCCACCGTTTTGACCCTACAATGCAGGTTGAAGTGTTTATAAACGACGGAGCAGCCGTAAAGAAGGGCGATATTGCCATGATTGTTACCGGAAAGGTTCAGAGCCTTTTGCAGACCGAGCGTCTGATGCTGAACATCATGCAGCGAATGAGCGGTATTGCAACAATGACCAACAAGTATGTCAAGAAACTCGAAGGCACAAAGACACGCGTTCTTGACACCCGCAAGACAACTCCGGGTATGCGTATGCTCGAGAAGGAGGCTGTTAAGATTGGCGGTGGAGTAAATCATCGTATCGGCTTGTTCGACATGATTCTACTGAAGGACAACCACGTTGACTTTGCCGGCGGAATAAAGAACGCAATAGACAGATGTCACGCTTATCTGAAGGCAAAGAACAAGGATTTGAAGATTGAGATTGAAGTCCGCAACTTCGACGAACTGAATCAGGTTCTGGAGATTGGCGGCGTGAACAGAATCATGCTCGACAACTTCACTCCTGCCGACACAAAGAAGGCTGTTGAACTTATCGGCGGAAGATTCGAGACTGAGTCATCTGGCGGTATAACATTCGACACTTTGCGCGACTATGCTGAGTGTGGCGTAGACTTCATCTCGGTTGGCGCGCTTACTCATTCGGTAAAGGGGCTTGACATGAGTTTCAAGGCTTGTTAAAAAGCGTTGCTGAACAGGAAAATGAAAAGATTAGTATGTAGCACACTCGCTCTCGTGGCGAGTGTCTTTGCTACTGCTCAGGATATACAAAGCAAGATACAGTTTGAAGCACCATTTAAGTTTCCGCTTTTCATAGCGGGAAATTTCGGAGAACCAAGACCGAACCACATGCATGCCGGTCTTGACTTCAAGACTCAGGGAGTTGAAGGTAAGGAGTTGTATTGTGTGGCTGACGGATACATTTCGCGTATCACCATTGGCTTGTTTGGGTTTGGCAATGCGTTGTATGTAACTCATCCTAACGGATACACATCGGTCTATTGCCATTTGCAGAAGTTTACTCCTGAGATAGCAAAGTTTGTAAAACGATACTGCATCCAGCACGAACTGGATATGGTCGACATAAAACTCGAACCTCGCGAGATAAGGGTTAAGCAGGGCGAACTCATCGCGTACAGCGGAAACACGGGAGCATCGCATGGCCCTCACCTGCACTTCGAACTTCACAACACGGCAACCGATGAACTTGTTGACCCTCTGCCTTATTTCAAGCATCTTCTGCAAGATACAATACCGCCGCACGGCAAGGAGATAATGTTCTATCCGCAGAGAGGCGAAGGCGTGATAAACGGACTCACGACAAATCAGCGATACAAGATAAAGGGCGGAATAAGAGGAGTGGTTTGCGATACCATAAATGCGTGGGGGAAGATTGGCGTTGGCATCTACGGAGAAGACATGATGAACAAGACGTACAATCACTACGGCATCTACTCGATAAAACTCTTCGTAGACGGAATACAACGGTTTGAAAGTCATCTCGACAAGTTCTACCCGATAGAGCACAGAATGGTTAACTCATGGGGCGACTACGATGTTTTCAGGAAAAGCCGAATTTGGTTTCTTAAATCTTTTGCTGCGCCGGGAAACTCGTTGCAGATGCTCAATCTCGACAAGAACAGAGGCATTGTCGATATTAACGAAGAAAGAATCTACAAGTTTAAATACATTCTTGAGGACCATTACGGCAACCGCGGAACTGTTGAGTTCAATGTGTTTGGAAAGAAAAGTCCGATACCAGAATATCAAGTTCCGAACGTAAGGCATTTCCTGCACTGGAATCGTACGAACGTTGTTCAGGAGCCGGGAATGGAACTGGCTATTCCGCGCGGACTGCTCTACGACGATGCACCGTTGAATGTTCAGACTATCGTGTCGCCAAAGGGCATTTCGAACACATACCGATTGCACGACGATGTGTTTCCGCTGAACACATGGGCAACGATAATGATTGCCGTGCGCAATCCGCTGCCGGTAGAGACTCGCTGCTATTATGTGGCAATGAAGACCGCAACGGGATGGCGATATATGGGCGGACGATACAACAGCGACAACGGATGGGTGAGCGGCAGAGTGCGCGACCTTGGAGCAACCTACACGGTGCAGGTCGATACGATAGGTCCTCGGTTCAACCCGATAGCGAAGAAGAACTGGAGCAGGCTTGGCGTGGTTAAGTACGTCATCTCCGACAAGGAGAGCGGACTTCTGCACTACAAATGCAAGATTGATGGCAAATTCGCACTTTTTACAAACAAACGTGGAGTGCTGACGTGTCATCTCGAAGATGTTGATATTCAGCGAAACATAAAGCACCGGCTCGAATTTGTGGCAACAGATAATTGTGGCAACAAGACGGTCGATGTGCAGGAATTTGTATATTAGCACAAAAACAAGAAAGAAATTGTAATAGATGGGGAAAAGGTTTACAGTACTGGTAGGACTGCTGCTTTGCATGATTCCGATGCGTGCATGTACCAGTCTGATTGTCGGAAAGAAAGCTTCTGTCGACGGCTCGGTCATTGTGTCGTACAATGCCGACAGCTACGGACTCTATGGCTTCCTTTACCACAGAAACGCAGGAAAACATCTGCCGGGAAGCAAACGGCGAATAAACTGCTGGGATACCAATGAGTATCTCGGTGACATTCCAGAACAGGAATACACCTACAACGTTGTAGGAAACATGAACGAGCATCAGGTAACGATTGTTGAGTCGACCTTCGGAGGACGAAAGGAACTGCTCGACACTCTTCGCGGTCCGGGTGCGCCTAAGATTGACTACGGAAGCCTTATCTACATAGGCTTGGAGCGTTCAAGAACGGCGCGTGAGGCAATAAAGGTCATGACCGACCTTGTGGCGCAGTACGGCTATGCCAGCTCTGGCGAATCGTTTACCATTGCCGATGCCGAGGAGGCGTGGATTATGGATATGATAGGCAAAGGTCCGGGCGGACACGGGGCCGTTTGGGTTGCCGTAAGAATCCCGGACGACTGCATAAGTGGACACGCAAATCAGAGCCGAATTCGCAAGTTTGACATGAGCGACAAGGAAAATGTAATGTATTCTTCGGATGTCGTCTCTTTCGCACGCGAGAAAGGCTATTACAAAGGACCGAACAAGGATTTCAGCTTCAGCGACGCCTATAGTCCTACCGATTTCGAGAGCGCGCATTTCTGCGATGCCCGCATCTGGAGCTTCTTCAGAGCATATAATCCCGAGATAAACAAGTATCAGGACTATATCATGGGCAAGAGCAAAGAGGCGATGCCGCTTTACATCAAGCCAAACCGCCTTCTGTCGGTAAACGAGATTTGCGAGTGTATGCGCGACCATTACGACAATACATTCATGGAAATGGCTAAGGATGCCGGCGCAGGAATGTACGAGTCACCTTACCGTCCAACGCCGCTCACATTCAAGGTCGGCGACAAACTCTACTACAACGAGCGACCAATCTCTACCCAGCAGACTGCTTTCACAACCGTGGCGCAGATGCGTTCGTGGTTCCCTAGTTGGATTGGTGGTGTGCAGTGGTTCGGTACAGACGATGCCAACATGATTGCCTACACTCCGGTGTATTGCTGTACAACCGACATTCCAAAGTGCTTGGCTGGCGGAACGGCTTCGGACATCAAATTCTCGTGGGATTCGAGCTTCTGGGTGTGCAACTGGATTAGCAACATGATTTACATGAAGTATAATCTGATGATTGCCGACCTTCGCGAAGTTCAGAACGACCTCGAAGGCATGTATCACAAGGAACAGCCTAACGTCGAGAGAAAGGCAAAGGAACTTTACGACGACGACCCTCAGCTTGTGCAGACATATCTGACCAACTACTCTAACGATTGTGCAAACAAGACGTTCAAGAGATGGAAGAAGCTGGGCGAGTTCCTTCTGGTAAAGTACAACGACATGACCGTGAGACCGGTTAAGAAGAATACCATCGGAGAATGGGAGTTCAAGAAGACAAAATTCGGCTACGGCGAAGAGCCTACGAGGGTGGGCTATCCAAAGCCTATGCAGGAAGACATTGTAAAGAAGACCGGCGACAGGTTTTTGGTTCCTTCGGAAAATCATGACAAAAAATAACAAAAAGGTTGCGAGAAATTATTTTTTCTCGCAACCTTTTACTATATTTGCCTTATATTTTGTTAAACTAACTATTGAACAAAGTCATTATGGAAAATGATCAGTTAATAAAGCAATGCACAGAAGAGGCTAAGAAGTGGCTTTCTCCTGCATTCGATTCAGAAACACAGGCTGAGGTTAAGGCACTTCTCGAGGCCGAAGACAAATCAGCATTGATTGATGCTTTTTATCGTAACCTTGAATTTGGTACAGGTGGCTTGCGAGGAATTATGGGTGCTGGTACAAACCGCATGAACAAGTACATCGTAGGTATGGCTACTCAGGGTTTCGCAAACTATATAAACAAGGCTTTTGCAGGCAAGAAAGATATTGCAGTTGTGGTTGGTCACGACTGCCGAAACAACTCTCGTCTGTTTGCCGAGACTGTTGCCGATATCTTCTCAGCCAACGGCATTAAGGTTTATCTCTTCGAGGGATTGCGTCCAACTCCTGAGATTTCGTTCGCCATCCGTCAGCTTGGCGCTCAGGCTGGTGTTAATATCACTGCGAGCCACAATCCACGCGAGTATAACGGCTACAAGGCTTACTGGGACGACGGTGCTCAGGTTCTTGCACCGCACGATACTGGCATCATCGATGAGGTTAACAAGGTTTCAATCAACGATGTTAAGTTCGAGCCAAACGAGGATTTGATTAAGATTATCGGCGGTGAGATGGATATCGACTACTTGAAGGCCGTTCATGAGGCTCTTGTAGACCAAGACGTCATCAACCGTCAGAAGGATCTCTGCATCGTTTATTCTCCGCTTCACGGAACAGGTAGAGTTATTATCCCTGCGGCTCTCCGCACTTGGGGATTCCAGAATATCAACGTAGTTAAGGAGCAGATGGTTGTAGACGGCAACTTCCCAACAGTTGTTTCGCCAAACCCTGAGAACTCTGAGGCTATGACTCTCGGTATGAAACTTGGAACTAAGTTGAACGCAGATCTCGTTCTTGCATCAGACCCAGATGCCGACCGTCTTGCCGTTGTGTGCCGCGACTCAAAGGGCGAGTGGTACATCCTTAACGGAAACCAAACAGCCCTGATGTTCTCTTACTACATCATCGAGAACAAGAAGAAACTTGGTCAGTTGAAAGGCAACGAGTTCATGGTTAAGACAATCGTTACAACCGAGACTATCGCTGACATTGCAAAGAAGAACGGTGTTGAGTTGCGCGACTGCTACACTGGCTTCAAGTGGATTGCACGCGAAATCAAGATTAGCGAGGGCGAGAAGAAGTACATCGGCGGTGGCGAGGAGAGCTTCGGTTACTTGCCATACGACAAGGTGCGCGACAAGGATTCGCCAGCATCAATCTGCTTGCTTTGCGAGATTGCTGCATGGGCTAAGGATAACGGCATGACTCTGTACGACCTCTTGATGAAAATTTATCTTGAGTACGGATTCTCTTATCAGTACGCAATCTCGGTTACTAAGCCGGGTAAGAGCGGAGCAGACGAAATCAAGGCTATGATGGAGAACTTCCGCAACAATCCTCCAAAGCAGATTGCCGGCTCGCCTGTAACTGTAATCAAGGATTACAAGACTCTGAAGATGGTGAACAACGGCGTTGAGAGCGATTTGGTTATGCCAGACACAAGCAACGTTCTTCAGTGGTTTACAGCAGATGGTCTGAAGATTTCAGTCCGTCCGTCTGGAACAGAGCCTAAGATTAAGTTCTACACCGAGATTCCGGGTAAGATGGAATGTGCAAAATGCTACGACGGCGCAGTCAAGGAGGCTGAGGCAAGAGTAGAATTGATAAAGAAAGACCTTGGCTTGTAAAAAGAGCAAGGAATAGTCGAATTTTTAGATTTTCTTGGCCCGATGTGGATAATCTCTCCGTCGGGCCTTTTATTATTTTTCTGATGAAAAGAATTTTTTGCATATTTTTGTTGTTCATGGTGCTGCTCTCATCGGTCAGCGCACAGTACAGGCATCGCCGAAAACAGGTTGCCGTTGTGCTGAGCGGCGGCGGAGCAAAGGGAACGGCGCACATCGGCGCGCTAAAGGTTATCGAGGAGGCCGGAATTCCCGTAGATTATGTCGTAGGCACATCTATGGGAGCCATCGTGGGCGGACTGTACTCAATAGGCTACAACGCACACCAACTCGACAGCATATTGTCAAATCAGGACTGGTCAATACTTCTTGCCGACCAACTCAACAAAGATCGATTTCCTTATTACCGAACAAAGGAGCTGATGCCTTTCATCCTTTCCGTTCCGTTTATGAAATTCCCCGGCGAGGTTGTCGAGGGCGGACTGCTGAAGGGAAAGAACATCGAGGCTCTCTTCAACCAACTTACGGCGCAGTATGCCGATTCGCTCGATTTTGACCAACTACCTATTCCTTTTGCCTGCGTGTCGCAGAATCTTGTAAATGGCGATGAAGTTGTTTTCCACGACGGATATCTGGCAAAGGCAATGCGCGCAAGCATGGCTATTCCCGGAGTGTTCACACCTGTTTACAAAGATTCGCTCGTGCTTATTGACGGCGGCATGATAAACAACTATCCGGTTGATGTGGCGCGCTCGATGGGAGCCGACATCATCATCGGCGTTGACGTGCAGAGCGACCTTATGGAAGCGAAAAACCTGTCGTCTGCCATGAGTGTGCTCGGACAACTTATAAACATCTCGGGAAAGGCGCAGTATCAGCTTAATGTTGACCAGACCGACATATATATAAAAGTGAATGTTGATGGCTTTTCGGCTGCAAGTTTCAACAAGACGGCGATAGATACGCTTGTGGCTCGCGGAGAGGATGCTGCGCGCGCCAAGTTCGACGATATGGTCAAGCTGCGCAATATGCTCGGAATTGAAGATGTAAAGCCGCGACCCGACTATATTGTGCCCGATTGGGCTTTGTACTTTATGCGCGACAGCATTCAGCAGCACAAAGCACCTTCGAACTATCTGAGTCTCGGTGCACGGTTCGATAACGAGGATATGGCAGCCCTTATCCTTAACGGAACAATCCAAGTACCGAACCTGCGAAACGGCAGTTATGCTTCGCTTACGGCGCGCCTCGGCAAGATTCTCGATGTTGAGGCAAAGTTGGCTTACGAGCCGATAAAAGGCTGGTTCATCTCGCCTTCGTACATCTTCAACCATCGCGACTTCTCGGTCTACGATGCCGACATAAAGTGTTCTACAGTTACGTTTAACCGCAACATTCTTCAACTCGATTTTGTTCACAGTTGGCGGCATCTGCTCATCGGCTTCGGAATGAAGTATGACAACGTGTACTATACTGATTATCTGTCGAGCGACGGCACGGCTTCGGTTCTCGATAATGAGCATCTGATAAAGTATTTCTTCAGAGTTGAGGGTAATACGATGAACAAACGCTCGTTTCCAACATCGGGTGGTAGATTCAGGACTACATACGAACTTGTTACCGACAATATGTATAAGTACGACAACGAGGCTCCGGTGAGCACCATTGCGGCGTTTGGCGAGGTGGCTTTCCCGATAAGCAAGCGATTCACCATCTTGCCGTCGGCTGCAACGCGTTTCATCGTGGGCAACAACTATTCCATGACGATGGCAAACTGGATTGGCGGCAGAAATCCGTACGGGACGTATCTCGACTCGCAGATACAGTTCTATGGAATAAACAAGATGGAGGCGATAAACAAGATTTTTGTTCAAGGCTCGTGCCGTGCCAACCTCAGGGTTATGGACAACAACTATCTTGTTGCTGCCACAAGCGTTGGCTGGAGCGGTCTGACGTTGTCGTCGGCAATTGAGAGCGAGGGCGAAACTCTTTACGGCGGCATGATAGGATGGGGCTACAACACGTCGCTCGGTCCGATAGAGGCAAGTCTGAATTTTAGCAACCGCACGAAGAACGTCGGACTGCTTCTCTCGTTCGGATTAATGTTTTAGTCGCCTCTTGACTCAGGGCATAATCTTACTCGCGTTTTGTAATATAAATAACGGTTCGTTTTTGTGTATTGAATAAAATGTCTATCTTTGTGCTCTGATAACGAATAAAAACTATAATACAAATATACCAATGGAAAAAACCTGGAGATGGTTTGGAAAGAATGACAAAATAACTCTTTCCATGTTGCGCCAGATTGGCGTGGAGGGTATTGTAACAGCATTGCACGATGTCCCTAACGATCAGATTTGGACTGTTGAGAAGATTATGGACTTGAAGAACTATATCGAGTCGTTCGGCTTGAGATGGTCTGTTGTCGAGAGTCTTCCTGTCTGCGAATCAATCAAGTATGCCGGTCCAGACCGCGACGAACTTATCGAGAAGTATAAGATCAGTCTGGCAAATCTCGGCAAGTGCGGCATTCACACAATTTGCTACAACTTCATGCCTGTGCTCGACTGGGCGCGTACCGAGTTGTTCCATCCAAATCCAAATGGAACAAGCAACCTTTTCTTCGACAAGGTTAAGTTTGCTTACTTCGACATTTACATCCTTCAGCGTAAGGGTGCCGAGGCTGATTATACCGATGAGGTTCTTGCAAAGGCTGCCGAACTGAAGAAGACTATGACGAAGGAGGACGACGACGCTCTTGTTGATACTATCATCGTTAAGACTCAGGGCTTTGTGAATGGTAACATCAGCGAGAACGACTTCAACCCAGTTCAGAAATTCCGCGACTTGCTGGCACTTTACGATGGCATTACAAAAGACCAGCTTCGCGAGAACATGAAGTACTTCTTGAGTGCAATCATGCCAACATGCGAGGAGTGGGGAATGAACATGTGCGTTCACCCAGATGATCCGCCATTGCAGATTCTCGGATTGCCTCGCATCGTCTGCAACGACGAGGATATCAACTGGTTCTTGAGCGCGGTAGACAATCCGCATAACGGACTTACATTCTGTGCTGGCTCTCTCAGCGCGGGACTTCAGAACGATGTTCCTGCCTTGGCTCGCAAGTATGCAAAGCGCACTCACTTCGTTCATCTGCGCAGTACTCAGGTTCAGCCAAACGGCGATTTTCAGGAGGCATCGCATCTTGGTGGTCGTGCCAATGTCATCGAACTCGTGCGCATCTTCGAGCGCGAGAATCCTTCTCTGCCAATGCGCGTAGACCACGGTCCATGTATGCTTGGCGATGAGAACGGCGGATACAACGCAGGCTACAGTTTCCACGGACGTATGTTCGCCCTTGGTCAGGTTGAGGGCGTTATGGCAACCGTTAGAAGAGAGATTGAAGAAGGTAAATAATAATCAATAAAAAAGATAGAAAAAGGATGAATAATCTGTTCGATATAAAGGGTCAGGTAGTTGTTATCACAGGTGGAACAGGCGTGCTTGGCCGTTGCATTGCAGCTTATCTTGCAAAAGAGGGCGCAAAGGTTGTAATCATGGGTCGTAAGGCTGAGGTAGGCGAGAAAATCGCTGCCGGCATCGTTGCCGAGGGTGGCGAGTGCATCTTCCTGAAGACCGACGTTATGGACGAGGCTGTAGTTAAGCAGAACTGCGCCGACATTCTTGCTAAGTATGGCAAGGTTGACTGCCTTCTTAACGCTGCAGGAGGAAATATGCCGGGTGCGACAATCGCTCCAGACGGCAATTTCTTCGACCTTAAGCCAGAGGAGTTCCAGAAAGTTCTGAGCCTTAACCTCACGGGTACGGTTATCCCAACTCAGATTTTCCTTGAGCCTATGGTAAAGCAGGGCAAGGGAAGCATCATCAACTTCTCGTCAATGGCTGCTTTCCGTCCTATGACACGCGTGTGCGGCTATGCTGCTGCCAAAGCTGGTATCTCAAACTTTACGGCGTTTATGGCTAACGAGGTGGCTTCTAAGTTTACCGAGAAGATTCGTGTAAATGCCATTGCCCCTGGCTTCTTCCTTACAGAGCAGAATCTTCGTCTGCTTACAAACGAGGACGGCAGCCTTACAAAGCGCGGCGAAGACGTAATCCGTCAGACTCCGTTCAAACGTTTCGGTAAGCCTGAGGAACTTTGCGGAACAATCCACTATCTTATGAGCGACGCTGCTGCATTCGTAACAGGTACTGTGGCTGTTGTAGACGGTGGCTTCAACAGTTTCGCAATGTAATTTCAGAAACAACTTTTTTTAAATAAGCAAGTTTTAAAGGAAAATGTGGAGGCGCGGATTTCGTGAGAAATCTGCGCCTTTTTTAGTGTCTGAATGTTATGAATAATCGTTGCTGAACTTCTGTTTCTTGTATTCAGATATGGTCATACCTGTAAGCCTCTTGAAGTATCTGCCCAGATGGCTCTGGTTTGTAAACCTGAACTCGTCTGAAATCTCCTGAATGCTGTTTGTCGATGTCCTTATCTTAATTTTTAGTTGCGTAATCACGCGCTCATCAATGTATTCCTTCGCAGTTTTGTGCTCTATTTCCTTTACTATGGTGTTAAGGTATTTCGACGAGATGCACATCTTGTCGGCGTAGAAGTTGACCTCTCGCTCTCTTGCCGAGTATTTTATCGTCAGTTCTACGAATTTATGGAACAGTACGGTGCTGCGTGTCAGCGTTTCCTTGTACTTTATTCCGTTTTCGCGAATCCATTTTTTGCCGGCGCTGTATATGCCAAGATAGATGCATCGCAGTTGCATCAGCATAAGTTCGTGCTTAACCTCCTTGTCGGCGGTTATGAACATGTCTTTTATAAAGTAGAACCATCTTTTTATAACCGTGAGGCTCTCGGGCTTTGGCTTAAGGTGGAAGTTGGCGTGCATGAATCTCATAACCACGTTCTCGATGTTTACCGATGCCATGCACATAAACTCGTCGCTGAAGGTGAAGCACAGCACCCTGAAGTCGGGACTTTTCCGGCAAATCGAAACCGTGTCCGACGGGAACAGGCACAGCACCTCGTCTTGTTGCAGAAGAACTTTGCTGAGGTTTACCTGAATCTCGGCAAGTCCTTGCTCGCACAAGATGATGTATGCGTTGCGGCTGACCGTTGGTGTGCCGATGCTAAATTCTTCGAGTAAATTTTCTGTTATCCTGAAGTAATTCGTGTTTAGATTATTTATTTTGTGGGTCATGATGAAACCTAATTTTTGTACAAAAGTATGCAAAAACATTGTTTTGAGCAAGTGAAATGAATAGGAAATGTAAAATTACTCAAAAAATAATTAAAAAATCTGCCTTAAATATTTGCTGAATTCAAAAAATATAGTATCTTTGCATCGCTTTTCGAAAGAAGAGTACTTCTTAAAGAAGTTTGGAGAGGTGGTAGAGTGGTCGATTACAGCGGTCTTGAAAACCGCCGAACGGCGACGTTCCGGGGGTTCGAATCCCTCCCTCTCCGCTAAAAAGAGCAATCAGATAATGGTTGCTCTTTTTTGTTTTTCGTGTAAAAATGATTGACTTTTTCTGTTTTTTTGTTATCTTCGCTACTGTTTTTTACTTTGAATAAAACAAAAATACAATAACAAAATCTTTGTAACTGAAATATGCTTAAGAGTGAGAAAAGAAAAATTATTTTCAGGCGTTTAGATGCGGAACTGAAACCTCTTGGATGGAAATCACATAAGTCTGCGGACTATCCAACTTATGTGTTTGAAACTGATGTATATAAACTTTCATTCGGTATTGGACTGTATGATCTTGGATATATTCAGTTTAGCAACATTAGTGTTGTTGTTAAGGAAATTGAACCTTACATTTCCGAATGTATTGGAGATGAAGAGGTTGTACCATCTGGCCGAAGAATTGACAATAAAATAATATTCCGCAAAACAATAGAAGATCATAGCGATATAACCAAGTATTATTATCACGTTGCCGATACAGAAGACGATGTAAACATGGTTGTTGATTTTTTCTTGGGTTATCTTTTTGGTACAGCCAAGAAGTTTATCGAAACATATCTGTATCTGCCGAATATTGTGCGTAAGATGGAAGACTTTATTATTAAAGATAGTTCGTGGGTTTGTGATAATGATGAAATGGAGTTTGCTGGCAATTATGACGGGTATTTTAGAGGATTGATTATTTCAAAACTTTGTAACGACCCCAAATTTGATGAAAAATTCAAATATGTTGAAACGAAATTTCTTTCTCGTATTCAAGAGTATGGTGCTGATTTTTGGGGTGAGAGTTTTTACTCCGACTACGAAAAGTTAAAGCAACTCCTTCCAACCATCGAGCCAAAATACAGCATGGACTCTCCAACCGAAGAGGCAGAGATGGAGAAGATTAGAGTCATGGTTGCGAAAAACTTCACGCCAATATCTGCACCAAAAGAAAAGCCGAAAAAAAAGGCTGCAAAGAAATTCGTGCCAACTCCGCCAGAGCAGGTAAACAAGGAACTTTTGGCTCTGCTCGGTAGCGAAGAAAATGCAAGGGAAAATCGAGGTCTGCAACAACTTATGGACTTTTTCTTAGGCAAGAAAGACAACAAAGAAAAGACTGAAAGCACCCAATTACAAAAGCAAACCATAGAGATTGTAGGCAGCTATCTCGATGCCAGCCTCCGCAATCACGGCTTCTGCAACGTGCATCGCTATAAAAACGTGTTCTACTACACACGCCCAACAGATGTTGGCAACCTCATCTTCTCGTTTATGGTCGGCAACAACGGTTGCCTCCGCATCTATCCGCCAAGCATCCGCCTCGACAAGGTCGAAGAATGGATGCAAAAGATTGACATTCCGCTAAAATCGCGCGACGGCGACCATCAAGGAACAATAGAACTCGAGCTTTCGAAGAAAATCACAAAACTAAATGATAGTGAATGTATTAGCGACGAAGATGTTAAGAAGCTCTGCCTTGCCACATGGCAGTTTATCGAAGACAAGTTCGGCGACTTTGTAGAAGACTATTCGTCTCCACAGTTCTTGTGGGAAAGACTCTGCTCAGATATCAAAGCCTATCCCGATTGGGTTAAGATAATCCGCGGCATCACAGCACCAGAGCAGATAATTCGTGGCGTAGTGTTCCTGCGCCTCTGCCGCGACAACGATTTCGAGGATAAGTTCGAACTTGTAAAGAAATTCATCCTAACGGAGTACAAGAGTTTCATTCCGTCGGTAAACCAACTCAAGCATCTCTTGCCTGAAATGAAAAAGGAATACGAAGTTTGTTGTTAATCATTCGGGATGCCTTCGGGTTTCGTTCGGGTTTTCTACGCAGCCTTGGTTCTCTTGTTCCGATTTGGTATCCAAATCATTCTAAAGGCAGTAATGCCGTTCTTTCTCAAAAAAAATGTAACTTTGCATTCAAATGTAAAAACTGATTAATATGGCTAAAATTGTTGTTCTCGACGGATATGCCCTCAATCCGGGCGACTTGTCGTGGAAGGGACTTGAAGAAATTGCAGAAGTAAAGGTTTACGACCGTACCGACGCTTCGGACGTGCTGAAACGCGCCGACGGCTTCGACATAATATTGACAAACAAGGTGGTAATCACGGCTGAGCACATAAAGGCTCTGCCAAGTCTGAGATACATTGGCGTTACGGCTACCGGCTACAACGTGGTAGACACCGAGGCGGCAAAAGAGGCTGGCGTGGTGGTTACCAACATTCCGGCATACAGCACCGAGTCGGTGGCGCAGAAGGTTTTCGCCCTTATTCTTGCCGTTACAAACCATGTTGAGCACTATGCCGACCTGAACCGCTACGGCCGTTGGAGTCAGAATGCCGATTTCTGCTACTGGAACACTCCGCTCACCGAACTTCACGGAAAGAAGATGGGCATCATCGGATTGGGCAACACCGGAATGGCTACGGCCCGAATTGCTCAGGCTTTCGGAATGGATGTGTATGCCTACACTTCAAAAACGCCGCTGCAACTTTCGCATACGGGCATACATAAGGCAGAGTTCGAAGGACTGCTGTCTACCTGCGACTTCGTGAGCCTTAACTGTCCTCTCACCGAAAGCACTCGCGAGATGATGAACCGCAGCACCATAGAGAAGATGAAGAATACCGCCATGCTGATAAACACGGGGCGCGGCCAGTTGGTAAACGACGTGGAACTTGCACAATGCCTTAACGAACGCGTTATTTACGCCTATGGAGCCGATGTGCTAAGCGTTGAGCCGCCGTCAAAAGACCATCCGCTTATTCGCTGCCAATACGCTTACATCACTCCGCACATTGCGTGGGCAACAACCGAGGCGCGCCAGAGACTTATGTCGCAATGCGTTGAAAACGTAAAGGCATACATTGATGGTAAACCGATAAATGTGGTTAATAAATAGAAAATGAGAAATCCGTCTTTCGACAGTCAAGAGTTTGGCGCAGAAAGATGGATTTTTTGTTGTATTTTGAAAGCCATTCTTTTGCGGATATAGAAAATTTGTGTATTTTTGCACAATCGGAACGCTCCCAAAGATATTAGAAGTAATCTGGTGCATTCGCCAGAGCTTTTTTACGAGACTATATTAAAAGGACTGTTGCAAACTTCGTATAGCAACGACCTCACAAAGTAATAGGGGAGCGTTCCTTTTATTTTTATAAACAAAGACCTATGATACACCAGAAACAAGATTTGTTTTTTGATAAGGAAGCCGTCCATAACCAGCTGAAAAACTTGGAATCGGCAGAGCAACTTGCGCAGATATTATATGATGCTGTTAATGATGAACGGTCAGGATCATATTGGTTAAATGTAAGTTTTTTACACTGGGGAGAAAGATGTACTGTTGGATGGGGCGTGAATTGCTGCGCTTATAAATTAAAATATTTTGCAGACACCTCGAACGGCGATTATGACAGATTAAGAATATTCAACATACCAAAGCGAAAGGGCGGTTTTAGAGAAATCGTTGCTCCGAAGCATGCTTTTAGAGTACGACTGAAAGCTATTCTGAAAATTCTGCAATCGTACGAGAAAGCAACTCCGTGGGCTTATGGGTTTGTGCAAGGACGCTCTGTTGCCGATAATGCCGCGCTGCATACTGGCAGGAATTTCGTGCTGAATATCGACCTTAGCAATTTCTTTCCAAGCATCACGCGCGAGCAGGTAAAGCAAGTCCTTTCAGCAAAGCCTTTCGAGTTCTCGCCGTTTGCCGTAGATTTTATTTCGGGGCTTTGCACCTATCGCAAAGATGGTGTTGACGTTTTGGCGCAGGGATTCCCAACATCGCCGTTGCTCTCTAATTTTGTGTGCCGCCAGATGGACGAGGATATTGCAAAGGTGGCTGCCGAAAACAACGTAACATTCTCGCGCTATGCCGACGATATCACGTTCAGTTCGGATGTAAATGTGTTCGACTTCAACGGGGCATTCTATAACAGAATTAAGGAGATAATCTCGTCATACGGCTTCGTTATAAACCAAAAGAAGGTTCGTTTGCAGTCTAAAACACGCCATCAGGAGGTTACGGGCATCGTTGTAAACAAGAAACTGAACGTTTCGCGCCGTTACATCCGCGAGATTCGCACATTGTTGTTTGTCTGGAAGAAATACGGCTACGAGGCGGCTTGCTGCTGTGCGTATCGAAACAACCGAAAGAAGGACTATCATAAGTATTACTATAGCATAGAGGTGAGCAAGTTTCTGAGGGGCAAAATCAATTATCTCGGAATTGTTCGCGGAAAGGATGATTCTATCTATCTTCGGTTCAAGGCACAGTTTGACGAGTTGTACAAAAACGAGTCGGACGTGATGGAGAGTTACAGAGATATGCTTGAAAAACATCGCCTTCGTCGCGAGAATAATTCTGAAAGTGAAGAGCAGTCTGATAAGTCGTGCGGAGTTTCTACAAACGATGAGGCCGGCAATTCCGTTTCTGCAAATTCAAGTACCGACGGCAATGGCTATCAGACAAGAATTGACCGCAACTCATATTTACGTGATGCTGATGATAAAGACAGAAGAAAAAATGATAGAATAGCAATTATTATTATTTGTATTGCATTCCTTTTGATTTTCTGCTTGTTTATCAAAGCTTTCTTTTAAAGTGTAAACTAAAAAAAATCGCCGTTCTTGCAAGATACAGGAACGGCGATTTTTTTATATAAAGCAGTCGAATTCGTCAACAATGCCAAGCAGATTCATCTCCTCGTCAACCACCAGAAGCGAGTGGATTTTGTTCTTGTGAAGCGTCCGCAGCACATCGTCCACCTTAACTGTTGGAGCGATTGTCTTCGGCTTTTTCGTCATCACGTCGCTCACGTTAAGGTTGAAGAAATTCTGCTGATTGTTCTGCATTGCTCGGCGCACGTCTCCATCGGTAACAATACCGTCTATGCGGCTGCCAGTCATTATTATCACCAGTCCCACCTTTCCTTGGCTTATGTGCGTTATTGCCTCGCTCAGTTTCATTTCTGGCGGAACGATAGGCAGATTATCCTTGCGCATAATGTCCTTGGCTCTGGTTAGCAAACGGTGGCCGAGCGAGCCGCCCGGATGGAACTGAGCAAAGTCCGTTGCCTTAAACTCGCGCATCTCTATCAGGGCGCAGGCAATGGCATCGCCCATGGCAAGCGTGGCGGTGGTAGACGACGTAGGCGCAAGATTAAGCGGACAAGCCTCGCGCTTCACCTTTATGCAGATGTGGCATGTGCTGTGCTTGGCAAGAAGCGATTCGGGATTGCCCGACATGCCTATAACCGGAATGTCATTCTCGTTTAGATACGGAATTATGCGCAGAAGCTCGTCGGTCATGCCCGAGTTGCTGATGGCCATAACCACGTCGCCCGTGCGAATCATTCCGAGGTCGCCATGATAGGCATCGAGCGGATTGATGAAGAACGACGGTGTGCCCGTACTGGCAAGCGTTGCGGCAATCTTCGCGCCAATGTGTCCCGACTTGCCCACGCCTGTGATAACCAGCTTGCCCTTGCAGTTAAGGATGATTTCCACAGCCTTGTCGAAATCGTCGGTAAGCTGCGGAATGAGGTCGAGCAGAGCCTGAGCCTCATCTTGCAGGCATTTTATGGCATATTCCTTTATCTTGCTCATCGTCTTGTTACTTTTCTATGAGTTTTCCGATGAGTTCTTCCAACTCGTTAAGATACAGCATGTTCGGACCGTCCGAAAGAGCCTTCTCCGGGTCGGGATGTGTCTCGAAGAAGAATCCGTTTGCACCGAAAGCCTTGGCAGCCAGAGCCATAGACGGCACAAACTCGCGGTTTCCGCCAGTCTTTCCGCCGGCTGCTCCGGGACGCTGAACGCTGTGCGTGCAGTCCATGATAACGGTCGGCGTAAACTGCTTCATATCAGGAATATTGCGGAAATCTACCACCAGATTGTTGTATCCGTAGATGTTTCCACGCTCGGTAAGCCAGATGTTGTCGTTTCCGCTCTCGCGCACCTTCTCTACGGGGAACTGCATGTCGAGTCCCGAAAGGAACTGCGCCTTCTTTATGTTTACCGTCTTTCCGGTTTTTGCGGCGGCAACCAAAAGGTCGGTCTGTCGGCATAGGAAGGCTGGAATCTGAAGCACGTCAACTACTTCGGCGGCTGGTGCAGCCTGATGGCTCTCGTGAATATCGGTCAGAAGTCGCAGGCCGTACTTCTGCTTTATGTCGGCAAGCATCTGCAAGCCCTTTTCGAGTCCCGGACCGCGGTAGCTCGATATCGAAGTTCGGTTAGCCTTGTCGAACGATGCTTTGAAGATTATGTCGATGCCGTATTTCTTGTTTATTCTTACAAGTTCCTGCGCAACGATGTCGAGACATTCAGCCGACTCTATTACGCACGGTCCTGCTATGAAAACTTGCTTGCTCATTTTTGGTATGTTTTAAATATAAGGATTCATTAGTTTTTCCTCGCCGATGTTTGTTTCTGGACCATGACCGGGATATGCCGTAACATCATCGGGCAGAGTCATTATCTTAGTCTTCAGCGCACGAGAGAGAGCCTCGTAACTTCCGCCCGGAAAGTCGGTTCGCCCGATGCTCATGCGGAAGAGCGAATCGCCCGTAAAGAGCACCTTCTCTGCCTCGCAATAGAAGCAGATGCCGCCGTTTGTGTGTCCCGGCGTTTCTATGATGCCGAATGTGTGCGAGCCGAACGCAACCGTATCACCCTCGTTAAGGCAACGGCCAAGCGGAACGATTTCCTCGTGCGATTCATCGCCCATGAACATTACAACCTGCTGGTCGAGATGCTGATAGATTTCGATGTCGCCGCCGTGTGCCTCGGGCTTCAGTCCAAATTCGTGATTGATGAAGCTGATGCCCCACGAATGGTCGAAATGCAGGTGCGTGTTGAGCATGTGCTTGAGCGTCAAGTTATTATTGTTGATAAACTTCTTGACAGCTTCCTTCTCGTTGGCATATCGCATTCCGGGGTCGATGATTACCGCCTCGTTGGTTTCGTCCCAAACGATGTAGCAGTTTTCCTGCAATTCGTTGCAGCGAACGGTGTGAATGTTTAGCATTTCGTTTTTTTTGCTTTAAAGTGAGACGTAAACCACCTTCTTTGTCTCGAAGAATTCCTCGGTAAACTCGTTGCTGAGGCTTGTTATCGTGGTGTGGTTCTTGAATTGCATTGTCTCGTTCTCCAGTTCGCCGCCCTTCAGGCAGATGACGCCGTTTGGAAGGGCGTTGCGCTGCTCTTTTGCTATGTTCTTGCGCACAATCTTAATCATGTCGCCAAGCGGCATCACGGCGCGGCTCACAACAAAGTCGAACTTGCCTTTTTCCTCCTCGCCGCGGCAATGGCAGAAATCGATGTTCTTCAGTCCTATCTTCTCCGAAACATCGCCGGCAACCTTCAGTTTCTTGCCGATGCTGTCGATAAGGTGGAAGTGCGTGTCGGGGAACATTATTGCCAGCGGCACGCCCGGAAATCCGCCTCCGCAGCCAAAATCCATTACCTTTGTGCCCGGCTTGAAATTGATGACCTTGGCTATGCCCAGAGAATGAAGAACGTGGTGTTCGTACAGATTCTCGATATCCTTGCGCGAGATTACGTTAATCTTCGCGTTCCAGTCGGTGTAGAGGTCGTAGAGGGCTTCGTACTGTTCTTTCTGACGGTTGGTCAGGTTGGGAAAATATTTTGTGATAATATCAATCATTTTTCTTTCGAATAATAGTTTATAACACGTTTAATCGACGAGTCGCTGTACTTGTCCTTGAAGTCGTCTCGCAGAATGTCGTCGAGGTCGCTGTAACTTATTGTCAGTTGCGTTGCTCCAAGAGCGTATGGCGCAATTTCATACACGTTGTAGTAGTATAGTATTCCTTCTTCCTTCAGAAGAAAGTTGTCAGGAGGATAGATGCTCGTTGTGCTCAGATATCCCAGTTTCTTCAGTTCCTGAATCTTGCTTATATGCAGTTTCTTCATCAGGGCATCGAGCAGCATTTCGTTGAGTTTCTTCTCGTATCCTTCGGCATAGATTGAGTCGGCGGTAAGGAGTGCGCCCGAGTTCTTGTCGAAGTTAAGGTAGATGCACATCGGGATGCTGTGTGCTCCGCCTTCGTATTCGGTTGTCTGGATAAGATAGTTGAGTACTCCGAAACAGCCGTTGGCAAACTTTCCGTCGGCCTTGTAGCTGTAGTTGTACCAGCCTTCAACGTGGCTCCCTGCCTCTTCCTGAGCGTAGAGCGGCGCGATGTCGGCAATGTAGCGGTCGCGATACTGCTTGGCAAAAATCTTGCTTTGCTTGTCCAAGTTGTTAGCCTTGTCGAAGAGTTTCTTGCTAATAGTCTTGTTTATCAAGTCCGAAGCCTCGTTGAGCGGCGTTTTTATGTATTGCAGGCTTATTTTTATGCTGCATGCCGGGTTTGGCACAAGGTTGTTTAGCGGATGCCTTTCGTCTATCTTCACCTGCTCATACTGATATTGCGGCAACTGCTTGTCTATCTGCTGCTTTCCGTACCAGAAAAGTCCGCTCGACACGCATATTAGCAACATTGAGCTGATTACGAATACTACACTTTTTTTCATTGCTGATGTGCGTTTACTTGTTCCAATGTTGTTCTAAGGCGAGTGCCTCGTCTTTTGTGAGCCAGATAATTGCGCCGTGCTTCTGCGCGCTGAAGTTGGTGCGCGTCATAGGCGAGCCTTTCTGGTCGAAGTATCCTATCGGCTTGTATGTCTTGAAGTCTGCCGTCTCTACAAATCCGAAGTTGTGCGGATTGGTGCGGTAGTTGTCGAACATCACGATGTACTTCTCCTCGCCGATGCGCTTCCAGCAGTTTGGTGCTTCGTGTCCGCGCTTCTCGCCGTCCTGATAGAGGGTGTCGATGGCATAAGGTCCTGTTATCTTCTTTGCCGTAGCGTGAACAGGCGTTGCCGTATGCTCGTGGCTTACATAGAAGAGATGATACTTGCCTTTGTACTTTATGATGTCGCTGTCTATCACGCTATACTTGTGGTCGGGCGCAGAGAACATCTCGACAGGCTTTGTATCCATGCGTGTAAAGTCGTCGTTGGTATAGATGTAGTAGATGCTTTCCTTTCCTGCGCCGAAGCGTACGGTAAAGTGAACCATTATCTTCTTTGCCTTGTCGTCGTAGCATACTTCGGGAGCCCATACGCAGCCCACGTCGTTCCACTTTCCGCCAAGATATGTAAAGTCGAGGTTTGTGCGAGTCCAGTTAATCAGGTCGAATGATTTCATCAATACAAGACCGCGGTTGTTTCCCCAGCCGTACTTCTTGCCGTCGCGTTCCCACTCGGTGTCGCGAATGCCGTCGCGCTTGCCGAATACATGAAGGTCGGTCATAGCCAGATAGAAGCCGCCGTCGGGGCCGCGGAAGATGTGAGGGTCGCGTATTCCGTGCTGCTCGGCAATGGTATCGCCGGCAATAACGGCCTTGTCGTTATTCAGCGCGCTCCACTTGTATCCGTCGTAGCTTACAGCCATGTGCAGACCGTGGTCGGCATCTTTATGGTAAACCATAAGGTATGCCCCCATCTTGCTTTCATCAACTCTCTTCCTCTTATTTCCATCGGCAGCTGTTGCGCCCGAGTATGCCAAGGCCGCAATAAGTGCCGTAACAAAAAGTTTCTTCATTTAACCTGATTATAGTTTTGCATGGCAAAAGTACAATTCTTTTTTATATAATGAGCCTATTTTTTGAAAAATTGTGTTAAATTTGCACGCAACTTATTTTATACCCAAAAAATAAATGCAGCAAAAAATTATTATTCTTGATTTTGGTTCGCAGACCACTCAACTTATCGGACGTCGTGTCCGCGAGTTGAATATGTTTTGCGAAATCATGCCCTACAACAAGTTCCCAAAGGACGACCCTTCGGTGATTGGTGTCATTCTCTCGGGTTCTCCTTATAGTGTGTATGAAGAGCGTGCCTTCAAGCTCGATTTTGAGCAGATTCGCGGCAAGTATCCTATTCTGGGAATATGCTACGGCGCGCAGCTTATGGCATACACCTTTGGCGGAAACGTAGAGTCTGAGGGCACTCGCGAGTATGGCCGCGCAAACCTTGAGTTTATGGAAGAGGATAACCCAATCCTCAAGGGCTTTGCCAAGAACAGTCAGGTATGGATGTCGCACGGCGATACCATCACAAAGTTGCCTGAGGGCTTCCATTGTATAGCATCAACATCAACTGTAAAGTATGCGGCATACGCTGCCAACAACGAGAAGATTTGGGGCGTGCAGTATCATCCCGAGGTGTTCCACTCTGTTGACGGTACTCTGCTCCTGAAGAATTTCGTGGTTGACATCTGCGGCGGTAAGCAGGACTGGTCTCCGGCTTCGTTCGTTGACCAGACGGTTAAGGAACTGCGCGAGCAGGTGGGCGACGACAAGGTTATCCTTGGCTTGTCGGGCGGCGTGGATTCATCGGTTGCAGCCGTTCTTCTTAACAAGGCAATAGGCAAGAATCTTACCTGCATCTTTGTAAATAATGGTCTTTTGCGCAAGAATGAGTTCGAAGACGTGCTTCGCGACTACGAGTGTCTTGGCCTGAACGTGCGCGGCGTTGATGCTTCGCAGAAGTTCTATACTGAGCTGGCTGGCGTGTGCGAGCCTGAGCGCAAGCGCAAGATTATAGGCGCAGGCTTCATCGATGTGTTCGAGGCCGAGGCTAAGAAGATTGAGGGCGCAAAGTGGCTGGCTCAGGGTACTATCTATCCCGACCGCATCGAGAGCCTCAACATCACAGGAAAGGTTATCAAGAGCCATCACAACGTGGGCGGACTGCCTGAGAAGATGGGCTTGAAACTTTGCGAGCCGCTCAAGTGGCTGTTCAAGGACGAGGTGCGCCGCGTGGGCCGTCAGTTGCAGATGCCTGAGCATCTCATCACTCGCCATCCGTTCCCGGGGCCGGGCTTGGCTGTGCGTATCCTTGGCGACATCACTCCTGAGAAGGTTCGCGTTCTTCAGGAGGCCGACGACATCTTCATTCAGGGTCTGCGCAACTGGAAGGTTAAACTCTCTGGCGAGGAGGCTCGCAAGGTGCTTGCTGCCGGCGTTCCTGCCGACATGAAGGACGGCGAGATTGAGGTAAGCCTATACGACCAGATTTGGCAGGCTGGAGCAATCCTTCTTTCTGATGTCAAGAGCGTAGGCGTTATGGGCGACGAGCGTACATACGAGAATCCGGTTGCCCTTCGTGCCGTTACATCGGCCGATGCCATGACAGCCGATTTCGCTCACTTGCCATACGAGTTCCTTGCCGAGGTTAGCAACAAGATTATCCGCAACGTGCGTGGCGTAAACCGCGTATGCTACGATGTATCTTCAAAGCCACCAGCAACAATCGAGTGGGAGTAAAAAACTTTCTTCAAATATACAAGAGTCTCAGCCTTTCGGGCATGAGGCTCTTTATTTTGCTCAAAACCCGAAGGCATCCCGAAGGATAATCGAAGAATCATCGGCAAAATGCCAAAGATTGTGCCTGCCTTATAATGCTTAATGAGCGTTTTTTTATAACTTTGCAATTATATAACCTAATAAAAAAGATATGATAACAGGCGAGATAAAAAACAGAATAGACAGTATCTGGGATACCTTTTGGACTGGTGGCATTACAAACTCAATTACCATATTGGAGCAGATGACTTATCTGTTCTTCATGAAGATGCTCGACGATGCACAGCGCACAAAAGAGGCTAACGCAAATGCTTTTGGAGTGGCTGTTAAAGACCCTACTTTTGGGCAGGGCACATGGCATAATCCCGAAACAGACCGCGACGTCGATTATAACGACTTGCGATGGAGCGTGTTCAAGAACAAAGAACCCGAGGAGATGTTCCGAACCGTAAGCAAGGATGCTTTCATCTTCATCAAGACTTTGAACGAGGGCAAGGAATCAGCCTACAGTAGGTTTATGGAGAACGCCACGTTCCTTATCCAAAGTCCGCGAACTCTGACTAAGATTGTTGAGGGCATAGACCATCTCGATATGAACAACCGCGACACGATGGGCGATACTTACGAGTATATTCTTGGCAAGATGGCGGCATCGGGCAACAACGGTCAGTTCCGAACTCCTCGTCATATTATCCGTATGATGGTCGAGATGATGCAGCCTACTCTTAAAGATACCATTTGCGACCCAGCCATGGGTAGCGCGGGCTTTATCGTAGAGAGTGCCAAGTACATAAAGGAACACTATCAGTCTGAGTTGCTGAAGAAGGAAAATGCCGACCATTACAAGAACGGCATGTTTCATGGCTTCGATACCGATTTTACTATGCTGCGCATAGGAGCGATGAACCTGATGCTTCACGGCGCGGACAATCCTGATATTCAGTACCGTGACAGCCTTTCAACCGATAATTCCGATGATAGCAGATATTCTCTTTGTCTGGCTAATCCGCCGTTTACAGGTAGCCTCGACTATGAGGCTGTAAGCAAGTCTCTGCTTGCCATCGCCAAGACAAAGAAAACCGAGCTTTTGTTTGTCAGCCTGTTTGTGCGTATGCTGCAGATTGGCGGCAGATGTGCAAGTATCGTTCCCGATGGCGTGCTGTTTGGCAACAGTACGGCGCACAAGGCTTTGCGCAAGGAGTTGATTGACAACCAGCGCTTGCAGGCGGTCATTTCTATGCCGTCTGGCGTATTTCAGCCTTATTCGGGCGTTTCTACGGCTGTGCTCGTATTTACCAAGACAAACGCTGGCGGAACAGACAAGGTGTGGTTCTATGATATGAAGGCTGATGGCTACACGCTCGACCAGAAGCGCACGGAATGTCAGGAAAACGATATCCCTGATGTGGTGGCGCGTTTCAAGAATCTGGAGGGCGAGGCTGAGCGCACACGCAAGGACCAGTCGTTCCTTGTTCCTGTCGATGAGATACGCGCCAACGATTACGACCTCAGCATAAACAAGTACAAGGAGGTGGAGCGCGTAAAGGTTGAGTATGATGCCCCTGAGGTGATATTCAACCGCATAGAACAGTTGCAAGGCGAGATAAATGCGGCTATTGCCGAGTTTAAGTCAAAAATGATGTAAAAGATGGATGTGACAGCCGGCTCATATCGCCCTCGCAACCCTGGTCACGACTACTACGGCAAGGGTATCTATCTTATCACGTTGGTGGTGAGAGAACGTGAGCCTTTGCTTGGCAGTCTGGCTGGCGATGCGGCACACCCCGAGGTGCTTCTGTCGCCCTTGGGCGAGGTGGTAAAACAAATATGGGAGCAGACACCCGTATTGCAGGAAACACTACACGGCAACAAAGTGGCGGTACATGCTTGTATATGTATGCCCGACCATTTCCACGGCGTAATAGAAGTATTGGAGCCGATGAAAAAGAAAAGCCTCGGCGATATAATACAGGCAATCAAGGCAGCTTGCACCAGCAGATGGCAGCAGATGCAAGGGCTACCGGATTCTTACAATCGACCGATAATGGTCGATTGCAATAGAGCGGATGCACCACTATGGCTGCAAGAAAAGGCACAGAGGTTTAATAACGAGGGGCAGCTTTTAAACAATCTATCGAAAAAACAGCGCCAAGAGTATTACGCCTTAGTGGGGCGTGCTCATCGTCCTTTGTTCGACGACAACTACGACGACACCGTGTGTATTGACAGACGCCACTTCGAGGCGATGGTAGCATACGTCAAGGACAACCCACGGCGTGCCATCATGCGGCGAACCATGCCTGATGTTATGCGCCGAAGCCTTCATGTGCAGATAGGAGGGCGCGACTACGGCATTTTCGGCAACCTGTTTTTGTTGCGATGGGCAAACAAGATTCAGGTGCAATGCCACCGCCGCCATCCTGTAAGCCTGCAGCCTTACGAGCTTACTGCCGATTATGCCCTTCAGCGCGAGCAATGGCTTGCCAGCGTCCTTGGCGGAGCAACGGTAATAGTAACGCCCGGCATATCGCGAGGCGAGTTGTTGATGAAGAACGAATGTTTGGAGCGCGGCTTTCCGCTTATACACATACAGAAAGAGCCTATAAACAACTATTGGAAGCCTGAGCGCAGTAGGTTTGAGGCGTGTGCCAAAGGTTGTTTGTTGATACTTGCGCCGTGGAAGCTCGACAAGATGGATGCGGTTAATGGTGTGCCGGCTGATACCGATTACAGCCGCTTTCACAACCTTAACAAGCTTGCCGCCGAAATATGCAGCTTCACAGGCTTTGCCAAAATAATAAAAGACAACGGCACATAAAGCCCGCCCTTATGCGCAGGCAAAAAAGGTGGTAAAAAAGTAAAACTACGCTGACCGTTTTCGGTCAGCCATAGTAACAAAAAACAGCCGCAAAGCCGCAAGCAAAACAGCTGACCGAAAACGGTCAGCCCAAGCCGAAAAAGCCTGCCACCAAACGCAGCAAAAAAAGCAACCCCTGCCTGCAAAAAAAGTTAAAAGTTAAAAAGCCGCTCCAGAAGCCCCGCTCAGTTCGGAAGCCAAAGGTGCATAACATTATAAACAAAGAAAGATGAAAGAAAACTGGACATATAAAAAGTTGGGAGAAGTTTGCGGAATAACTATGGGGCAATCTCCTGATAGTGATAGCGTAAATAGCCTTGATGGAATAGAATTTCATCAGGGTAAAACTTGTTTTGGAGAAAGATTGTTAGGGGTATCAAAGTTCTTTGCAAGTAAGCCATCTAAAATTGCAGAGCCGAATTCTGTATTATTGTGTGTAAGGGCTCCTGTCGGTTATCCTAATATAACAGACAGAAAAATATGTATAGGAAGGGGATTGTGTGCTTTGTCTGTAAAAAAAGAAATAAATGTTCCTTTTTTGTATTACTCATTATTGAGTAGACAACAATATTTTGAAAAAAATGCAACGGGTTCTACTTTTAAAGCAATTTCTTCAAAAATTGTTTCTAATACTCTTATTCCTATCCCTCCAATGGAGGAGCAGGAGAGGATTGTGGCTGAACTCGATTTGCTGCAATCTGTTATAGATAAGAAGAAGGCGCAACTTGATGAATACGACAAACTTGCTCAAAGCATCTTTTATGAGATGTTTGGAGACCCTATTGATAACCCTAAAAAATGGGAAGTGAAAAAATTGGGAAAAATTACAAAATCAGTTGGCGGAGGAACTCCATCTAAGACGGTTCAACAGTATTGGAATGGGGATGTTGTTTGGGTATCATCTAAGGATATGAAAACTACATATATATCTGATTCTCAAATACACATTACACAAGAAGGCGTTGAAAATAGTTCTGCCAAATTACTTCCAATAGGAACTATTTTAATTGTTAATCGTAGTGGAATATTAAAACATACTTTACCTGTAGCAATAACTACTAGGGAAGTAACAATCAATCAGGATATAAAAGCATTGGTTGTAAATGATGAAAAGGTTGCGAATATTTATCTATTATTTTGTATAAAAGCATTTTCGAATTATTTGCTTTCTAAAGTAAAGACGGTTACTGTTGATAGTATAGAATTTGCAATATTTAAAAATCTTCCAATTCCTCTTCCCCCTCTTTCTCTTCAGCAATCTTTTGCTGAAAAAATCGAGGCGATAGAGCATCAGAAAGAGCTGGTAAAACAGTCGTTAAACGAGGTTAAAACGCTCTTCGATAGCCGCATGGATTACTATTTCAACTAAAAAATAACAAAAACTCATGAAAAACTTTGACTATCTGCAAGATTTGGGGCTGACGGAACTTCACAACTTCTGTTCGGCAGCCGAGGATTTTCAGGTAAGCAATCCCGACATTAGCGCCATAAGCGCACGAAAGGCGTTGGAATATATCGTCAGGGCTCTCTACCTGATGAAGAATATCGACATTCCCGAAAGAACATCGCTTTTTGAACTCGTTGACGGCGAGCCCTTCCGCGAGTTTATCGGCGACGACAAGGTGATGATGGCGGTTCACTATGTACGCAAGGTGGGCAACAACGGAGCACACGGAGTGAAGGTTACAAAGAAAGAATCGTTCTTCTGTCTTATTAACATCTATAATGTTGTTGCAGCCATTCTTAAAAAACTAACCTTTGTAAAGGAAGTAAAGCCTTTCGACAATGCCCTAATCCCTAACAGTCCGCAGTTGCCAAGCCTTACGCCTGCAACCGTAACTGTTACGCCGCAGTCTGCCATTGTGCAGACGGCAGACAAGGATGCGGCAGCCGACAAGACTCCTGTAGCGCAGATTCCGACAGGCATATCCGAGGCTGAGACACGCCGACTGTATATCGACCTCATGCTTAAAGAGGCTGGCTGGGAAGTGCTTGACAAGGAAGGAACAATCAAGCCGTCGAAAGCGTGCATAGAAGTTGAGGTTGACGGAATGCCAAACAAGGGAGCAAAGGTTGCCATGGGTAACGAATATGCCGACGGGATGCAGGTTGCCGACGAAGGCACGATTCCGTCGGGCGGCAAAGGCTATTGCGACTATGTTTTGTTTGGCGGCAACGGTCTGCCACTTGCCGTTATCGAAGCAAAGAAGGCAAGCGTTTCGCCTGTAAAAGGCAAGCATCAGGCAGAACTCTATGCCGAGTGCCTTGAAAAGAGATACGGCATAAAGCCTGTAATATACTATACCAACGGCTTTGAAACCTACATCATAGACGGCTTGGGCTATCCGCCACGCAGGCTCTATGCCTTCCACTCCGAAAACGATTTGGAACTGCTGATACAGAAGCGCAAGCGGCACGACATAACAGATTTCAGCGTTAATGACAACATAACCGACCGCCACTATCAGAAGATGGCGATAAAGTCGGTCTGCGAGCATTTCAACAACAAGCATCGCAGAGGCTTGCTGGTTATGGCTACGGGCACGGGAAAGACACGAGTGGCAATATCTTTGGTTGATGTGCTTGCACGCAACGGATGGGTTAAGAATGTGCTTTTCCTTGCCGACAGAATACCGCTGGTAAGTCAGGCTCACAAAAACTTTGTCAAGCTGCTGCCTAACATGACAACCTCTATTCTGAGCGAGGACAAAGACCCCGACACAAACGCGCGCATCACGTTCTCGACATATCAGACGATGATTAACTATATCGATACCGACGAGAAAGCCTTCTCGGTTGGCAGGTTCGACTTGATAGTGATTGATGAGGCTCATCGCTCAATTTTTGGCAAATACTCGGCTATATTCAACTATTTCGACGGTCTGCTTGTTGGGCTCACAGCCACGCCGAGAGATGAGGTTGACCGCAGCACCTACGAGACATTCCAGATGGAACAGGGCGTGCCAAACTTCGCCTACGAACTGGAGGATGCCGTTGCCGACCATTATCTTGTAAACTACATAGGCCTGAAGCGCGGTTCTCTTATTCTGAAAGACGGCATAAAATACGACAGCCTGAGCGACGAGGAAAAAAAGCAGCTCGAAAGCGTGTGGGAGTATGAGAAGGCAAGAAAGGCGATAAGCGACGAGGACTATCATCGTAACATACAGAACAACGAGATTTTCAGTTATATCTTCAACAAAGACACGATAGACCATGTTCTGCAAGACTTGATGGAGAACGGCTTGAAGGTGCAGAGCGGAGAGAGGATAGGCAAGACCATCATCTTTGCTTACAACCATCGTCATGCCGAAATGATTGTAGAACGTTTCTATGCTCTCTATCCCGAATATGCAGGCGAGAGCAGCGAGTTCTGCGTGCTTATCGACAACTATGTAACATATTCGAAAGACTTGATAGACAGGTTCGAGATAAGAGACGGAAATCCGCAGATTGCGGTATCGGTAGATATGCTCGATACGGGCATAGACGTGCCTGATGTGCTGAACCTTGTGTTCTTCAAGATTGTAAAGAGTAAGATAAAGTTCATGCAGATGATAGGTCGCGGTACTCGTCTTTCTGAGAATATATTCGGAAACGGAAAGGACAAGGAGTTCTTCTACATCTTCGACTGGTGCCGAAACTTCGAATATTTCGGAAATAATCCCGATGGGCAGAAGATTGCCGTTGCTCAGTCGCTTACAGAAAAGATTTTCGCGCTAAGGGCAAGGATTGCCTTCTGTCTTCAGCATCAGAAATATCAGGAAGACCAGTATGCCAAGGGACTTCACGACGAGATAAAGACGCTTTTGTGGGGACAGGTTTCAGCCCTGTCCGACAGTCACATAAGTGTGCGTGAAAGGTGGGAGACGGTAAGCCATTTCAAAGGCAAGGAGGCTTGGAACTATCTGTCTGAAGTAGATGTTGCTACACTCGGCAACGAAATTGCGCCGTTGCTGCCAAAGAATACTCTCGACGAGAATGCCAAGAAATTCGACTTGCTGGTCTTGATTATCGAGCTGTCGCTTATCAACGGAGAGACAAATGCCGGCAGGGCTGTCAACTCGGTTCGGACAATAGCCGAGAAACTGCAGGAGAAAGCCACGCTGCCGCAGGTGCAGGCAAAGATGGGCACAATCAAGGAGGTGCTGTCGGATGTGGCATGGCAAAACGTTTCGCTTAGCTGGCTCGAAAAGGTGAGGAACGACCTCAGAGACTTGGTAAAGTTCCTTTTGGGGCAGGGTGGCAAGTTGTTCATGGTCGATATAGAGGACAGCATCTCGGACGAGGGTACGGTTGAGGGCATCACGCCGCGCGTATCGTACAGACAGAGCGTGCTCGACTTTCTGGCAAATAACAGAAACCTGCCTGTGCTGAAAAAGATATATGAGATGGAACAGCTTACCACAGCCGACATCGCCGAACTTGAACGCATATTGTGGAAGGAACTTGGCAGCAAGGACGATTACGACCGTTATACCAAGGGAATGACTTGCGGCAGTAATGTTGCCGTATTCATACGTTCGATGGTTGGCGTTGACAGAAAAAATGCGATAAGATGTTTCTCTAAGTTCATATCGGGTAGTGAACTGAATGCCGAGCAGGAAGATTTTTTGATGACGGTAATAGCCTATGTCTGCGAGAATGGAGACATAACAAAAGAAACGGTGGTTAACGAGCCTCCGTTCGACGAAAGACTGTCAGTATTTGATTCATTTATGTTGCCGCTGGCAAAGTACATAGATAATATCCATTCGGTTATTACTCCAATAACAGCATAAGATATTATACAAGAGTCTCAGCCTTTCGGGCTTGAGGCTCTTTTTTTTGCCCCAAACCCGAAGGCATCCCGAAGGCAACCCGAAGAATCATCGGTTTGTTAAAAAATGTTACAACGAATCCTTTTTGATGGAAAAACGTTTATTTTGCGATGAATAAAAACGACGCATGGTAATGAGAACAAAACTGATGATTCTTTTCTTTCTGCTGATAGACGGTCTTACGGCTTTCTGCCAAAGGGAGTTTGACGATGTTTTGCCGATGTCGCTCAGTAAAAGAGAAACTTACATGGTAAACTTCAATAACAGATTCGGTATAACTGATTATGTTAGGTATAAGTCGTTCGATGTCAAGGCGATGACGGGTGCTATTGCCGATAGCGATACTCTCCGGAACTGCCTTCTTGTTTGTAAGACCGATTCAGATGTTTACATTAAGGAAGAGAAAAATCCGCAGGAAGTTTATTATTACACAAAGTTATGCGATTCAATATGGTACAGTTTCCGCTGCATGAAAGCATGCGAGATTGATTGTAGGAATGACTTTGCAAATGCTGCCGACTCAAAGGCGAGGGAAGATTTGGAAAACTACAAGCAATCTGCACTAATGAACCAGATTTATGCCTACGACATTTTTGTGTGCAACGGCGCAATCTGGGAACTGAAAACTTCTTATGTCCCAGAGAAAGATGTCTACAAAATCCCGAAGGGCAAGGCGTACAAAAAGAAGGTATATGGTCAGTCTGTTGTTTGCAAAAGAAACAACGGATGTGCAAAGTTCAAGAATGATTATGAAGGGACTTTAATCGGTTCAAGCATGAATGTTCTTGACGAGATGAAATCCATATTGAAAAGCGGAAAGCCGATAGGCGATTATCTCCTTAGATTCAACGGAAGGAACTACGAGTATGTCTGGGTTAGTGGCTTCAAGGAGTGGAATCCCGAAATAGAGAAGAGGAATTTCTGGAAGAAGAAAGACGAGCCTTGTGTTGTTGGCATCTTGCCTTGCGAAACATTAGACATGGTAAACATTCTTTGCGACTTGAAATAAGCCCGAAAAGTCGCTTAGTTCTGCCGATTTTCTGCATACTTTTCAATAGCCTTCGTCCATAGTTCGAGTCGCAATTTCTGCTAAATAGAAAGCATAATTATGAAAATGATAATCCGCAATATCCCCAAATGTGTTATCTTTGCAATTGAAAAAAATCATAGTCAAATGAAGTTGTTGGATTTTGCAAAACATTTCGACAGCGAGGAAGCTTGTGAGAAGTACCTCAAGGAAACTCGCGAAAAAGAAGGTATAAAGTGCAGCCGCTGTGGCTGCGAGAAACAGTACTGGAACCGTTGCCACAAACGCTGGATGTGTGCCAAGTGCGGACATGAGACTACCCTCAGGTCGGGCACGGTTATGCACGGCAGCAACCTTCCACTGCTATACTGGTTCACAGCCATTCACTTGCTCACGTCCA
>NZ_JNKX01000044.1:0-33092 GCF_000702225.1 Bacteroides sp. Ga6A2
GAAACGGCTTGCTCCGCACCAGACACCTGCGAACAAGCCCAATATGAGCTGTATCGGCTTATATCCTCTATTGGAACCCTGGATAGGAATACAGCATTTCTCCAATTGCTCTTCAAAATGGCATTTCTCAAGCATTTTCAGAAAAAGTGAAAGGCCTCCGAACGGGGTGATTTCCTTGTTCACGAACTTTATATCATAGTCACGCATCATCTTCTTATGTTTTTCTGCGTGGTAAAGGTAGTAATTTATTGAAGGATAGCCTAATACAACTGATATTTTCTAATGGCGGTCATTAGAAAAATAGACATGCCAAATTTCTAATGACCGATTTGGGTTAAATCGGCAACTTTTATAGGAGCAGGATATGACTCACCACATTTAAACAACAAATTATAGTATTCACTCTCAATATCAGCCCACCCTTTTGTTTCGATACTTTTACAAATATTCTGAATTAAAGAAGACTCATTAAAAATTATAGGATATTCTTTATACAAGTTTTCCCAGTTACTAATATATGTATTAAAATTACTATAAGCGCAAGCCCTGCCATTAATAATATCAGGACAAGATGCAAAAACATCCAACAAAGTTACATTTGTAGTTTTCAAAGAGCAAAGTCCATCCTCCCACTTAGAATCATTACATTTTTTCAACTGGTCTAACACCCCACTCCAATACCAATCAATAAAATCTTTATAACTGGTTTTAAGACCATGGGCTAAATCGAAGCCATTACCAATAAGTATTAATCTATTCATATTTTAATATTTTAAATTAGAAATTATATTTTTTGACAAAAATACTGTTTTTATATCGCCAAACAAATTTTATGGTTATATTATTTTCGAACAAGACTTCAAGTCTTAGGAATAAGATTAAAGAAACATTTTTGCCCAGCGCAAACAATAATATCGGCAAAGACAAGCGACATACAACTTTGTTTTATTATATTTGCAACCATTCAATAATCAAAAAACAAACAAAATGGAACACATCAAATGTCTTATTATCGGCTCGGGCCCTGCGGGATTCACCGCTGCAATATATGCCGGCAGAGCTAACCTCAACCCTGTCGTTCTTGAAGGCTTGCAGCCGGGAGGACAACTTACAACCACTACCGACGTGGAGAATTTCCCCGGCTATCCCGATGGTATTGACGGCGTTGGATTGATGGAGGACTTGCGCAATCAGGCGAAAAAATTTGGCACAGAGATTCGCGACGCCATCGTTACAGCAGTAGATTTCAGCAAAGCACCTTACATTATCACGCTCGACAACGGCAGTCAGATTGAGGCCGACACGATTATCATCTCTACAGGTGCATCGGCCAAATATCTGGGCTTGCCAGACGAGCAGAAATACGCGGGCAACGGAGTGAGCGCGTGCGCAACGTGCGACGGATTCTTCTACCGCAAGAAGGTTGTCGCCGTGGTGGGCGGCGGCGATACAGCGTGCGAGGAGGCTTCGTACTTGGCTGGACTGGCTTCGAAAGTGTATCTGCTGGTTAGAAGAAATGAGTTGCGCGCATCGGACATCATGCAGAAGCGCGTGCTTAACAACCCAAAAATCGAGGTTCTGTTCGAGCATCAGGCCGAAGGACTTTTCGGCGACACGGTTGTTGAAGGTATGCATCTTGTAAAGCACAAGGGCAAGGCTGACGAGGAGCACTACGACGTGGCTATCGACGGTTTCTTCCTTGCCATCGGCCACAAGCCAAACTCAGATGTCTTCAAGCCTTGGGTAAAGACCGACGAGACAGGCTACATCATTACAGAAAACGGCGGTCCGAAGACTGGAATTCCGGGAGTGTTTGCGGCTGGCGATGTTGCCGACCCTCACTACCGACAAGCCATCACCGCTGCCGGAAGCGGTTGCAAGGCGGCTCTTGAGGCAGAACGCTATCTTGCTTCGCTCGAAAACTATTGATACAAAACAGAAAAATGCGAGAATCAGCGGTTCTCGCATTTTTCTATTTTTCACTTCTGCTTGTTCAGAAAATACACGAAAAACATAAACATCTTTTTTCAAAGATAAAATCTCTCAGAAAACGCTTTTTTTCTCGGATTTTATGTTTACATTTGTCACGATGTCTGAAAAGGATTGAGACAATAAGAATGAAAAGAACGACACACCCAAGTTGCTGATAATCTACAACAATCAAGCGACTTGACAACTCACAAAAAATTCAAGTAACCTGCTAATTTAATATAAAATGAAAGTGAGACTACTAATAATCGGTTTGCTGTTTTCCTCAGTCGGACTGTTTGCACAAAACGGCAACGCAGAAAACCAGTCGGCAAAGCCCAGCGACTTGGCTTGGGTTAAGTTAAATGGCAAGTGCGGATTCATCAACTCAAAAGGAAAAACGATTATCGAACCGCAATTCGACGAAGTCCTCAGTTTCTCTGCCAACGGCTTGGCTCTTGTAAGGCAGAACAACAAATGGGGATATATAGACACGGCTGGCAAAATGGTTATTCAGCCGCAGTTCGACCTTGCCTGCGACTTCTCTGCCAACGGCTTGGCAAGGGTTAAGATAAAAGGTAAATTCGGATATATTGACAGAAGCGGGAAAATAGTAATCGAACCTAAGTTCAAATCTGCCGAGGACTTTGCAGCCAACGGCTTGGCAAAGGTTGAAATAAAAGGCAAGGACGGATATATCGATGCCAAAGGAAAGGTGGTTGTTCAGCCACAGTTTAAACGCGTGGGAAAATTCGCAGCAAACGGTCTGGCCTTGATAAAAACAAAAGACAAATACGGCTTTGTTGATACAAACGGAAAGACAGCAATAGAGCCGAAGTTTACCTTTGCAGCCGATTTCTCGGACAACGGACTGGCAGCCGTAGTGATAAACGAACGATGCGGATATATCGATGCCAAAGGTAATATAGTTATCGAACCGAAGTTTGATTTTGCCTACGACTTCTCGGACAACGGATGGGCTGGCATAGAACTGAATGGCAAGAGAGGATATATCGATGCCAAAGGCAACATCGTTATCGAGCCGCAATTTGAATTTGCCAGCGACTTTAAAGCCAACGGCTTGGCTGTTGTTAAACTAAACGACAAATGGGGTTACATTAACAAAGAGGGCAAAATGGTTATAGAACCGCAATTTGACATCGCCTATAGTTTCTCCGACAATGGTTTGGCAGAGATTCGTCTTGATGGCAAATACGGATATATTGACAAAAACGGAAAGTACGTTGTGCAGCCTCAATACGAGCATCCTTTGTATTTCTCGCGCAATGGTCTGGCATGGTTCAGACAAAACGACAAATACGGATATATAGACCAGACTGGCAAGACGGTTATCGAACCGCAGTTCGACACAGCAAGCGTGTTTTCTGCCAACGGCTTGGCTATTGTAAGTCAGAACGGCAAGTATGGATATATCGACTCGACTGGCAAATTCGTAATAGAACCGCAGTATGAACTTGCCGGTGGTTTCCCATACTAAACATTATATATAATGTGTAAAATCCGTCGCCACACACAATGTTGGCGGCGATTTTTCTGTCTTCCCCACTCGGCATCGGCAAAACAGAGTCACCTAAAGCAATATGAACATCTCTTGCAACAACAACCAAGAAAAGTCACTTTTTATACCATAGTTATGTTATAAAACATAATTCTTCTTGATTTTTATCAATAAAATATATGTTTTATGTTAAAAAACATAGTTTTATTGCATATTTCTCAATTTTCGTCGTATCTTTGCATTGTCAAACAGAGAGATACTGAATGACAAAACAAAAAATGTGATAATTAACAGAAGAACAAACTTAAAAATTGAAGAAAATGAAGAAGATGGTTTTAACAGCAGCAGCTGTATTTGGTTTCGCAGTAGCAAGTGTAGCAGCAGACAAGAACACTGTTAGCACAAAGGTTAATGTAAACACTGCAAAGTTGAGCGAGTATCTTGGTCTTACAGCAGCACAGTACGACGATGTTGAGGCAATTAACGAGTTCTTCGAGAGTGAGATGGCAGCAGCAGACAGAGCTTCTGAGGAGAAGAAGGCAAACAAGGTTCGCAAGGCTGTTCTTGGCAACTGCAAATTGATGAAGGAAACTCTTTCTAAGGAGCAGTACAACAAGTACTTGAACGTTATCAACGCTACAATGACTAACAAGGGCTTAAACGGCATGATCAATGAATAATAAAGTATTATTGATATTAGACAATTAAAGGTAGGAGTCACAAGATAGACTTTCTACCTTTTTTGTTTTATATGCCTTCATGAAATTAAAAGCAGGCATCCTCGAATATGCAAAAACACTACAAAGTAATAAACGCACTTAAAACGAAACAGCAAGCCCATGTTATGCCTGATTTCCGAATCCTGTTGAACTTTGGCACACAATGGCTGCCATGCATCGCAAGGCTCTTAAAGTCAGCAAACGATACATTGCAAAATAATAATGGCATTGAACTTAATTTCGAACAGGAAAATAAGGGTCCCACTCGTCTTTCTGCAAAAACAGGAAAAACACGTTAAAATATACATTTCACATTCATTTTATGCTTTATAGCATGTTTTTACTTGATTTTAGTCAACAAATCAAGCATTTCATGTTAAAAAACATAATTATATTTCATATTTCTTAAATTTCGTCGTATCTTTGCATCGTCAAACAGAGAGATACTGAATGACAAAACAAAAAAATGTGATAATTAACAAAAGAAGAAAATAATAAAAAAATGAAGAATATGAAGAAGATGGTTTTGACAGCAGCAGCTGTATTTGGTTTCGCAGTAGCAAGCGTAGCAGCAGACAACAACGCAGTAAGCACAAAGGTTAATGTAAACACTGCAAAGTTGAGCGAGTTCCTCGATCTTTCTGCCGCTCAGTACGACAATGTAGAGGCTATTAACGAGCACTTCGAGAGCGAGATGGCAGCAGCAGACAACGCTTCTGACGACAAGAAGGCTGCAAAGGTTCGCAAGGCAGTTCTTGGCAACTGCAAGTTGATGAAGGAGGCTCTTTCTAAGGAGCAGTACAGCAAGTACTTGAGCGTTATCAACGCTACAATCTCAAACAAGGGTTTGAACGAAATGATAAATGAATAAAATTTTCTTATTGATATTAGACTAATAAAAAAGTAGAAGTCCAGATTTTGGGTTTCTACTTTTTTTGTTTTCTATAAAATACTCGAATTTGCCATCCGAACTCTGTTCACTTGCTACCAGAGGGACACAAGAATTTAAAAAAACTGTAATTTTGACGAATAACTTCTTGTCACTCGGCGACAAAGCAAATTACAAACTCGGCTGCACCATAAAAATTGTTATTTTCAACAATCTTATAACACTGATTGTCTGTCAGATGACACTTTCATAGGATATATAATCAAAAAGTGGAGTACTCTCGGCGAGCACTCCACTCAAAGTGAACAATAAAACTATACTTATTCTAAAACGAATTTTCCTGATTTAAACATTATCCGAGAACGACCTCGACAGTATGCTTGCCGGCTGAGTACGGAACACTGTTTCCGTCGATGCTCTTGCCGTCCAAAACAAGTTGCTTTACGCCCTTCTGCACTGCGTTCGGATTAGAGACCTTGATTGTATATTCGGCATCGCGATATTTGCGAGAAACCGTATATTCCTTCATTGCCGAAGGTATGCAAGGCTCAATCTGCAAACCGTTGTACGATGGCTTGACTCCGAGGATGAACTGCGTAATAGTGTACCAGTTCCAAGCAGCCGTACCTGTGAGCCATGAGTTCTTGCCTTCGCCCGGCTTTGCTGCGTCCTTGCCTGCAACCATCTGTGAGTAGACGTAAGGCTCAACCTTGTGCAGAGTCTGGTCTTTGATGAATGCAGGACATATTTTGGTATAATGCTCCCACGCATCGTTACCACGTCCAGCAACCGTCTCGCCTATGATGACCCAAGGATTGTTGTGACAGAATATGCCGGCATTCTCCTTGTAACCAGCCGGATATGACGAAATCTCGCCCATCTCGACATGATAAGTTGTGTATGCAGGCCAGTTGAGAACCATGCCGTGCTCGCAGTCGAGATATTTCTTACAAGAGTCGAGAGACTTGTCAACCATGCCATCTTCGATACCGATGCCTGCCATTGTGCAGAAGCCCTGACTTTCGATGAATATCTTGCCCTCCTCGTTTTCCTTCGAGCCAATCTTGTTGCCATAGTAGTCGTAAGCGCGCAAGTACCACTCACCGTCCCATCCGTGCTTCTTCACAGCCTCGACCATCGAGTCGATGCACTTCTGAGCGCGTTCTGCTTCATCATCCTTTTTCAGTTCGCGACAGAGTTCAACATAATCGCGACCGCAGAATACGAACAAACCGGCAATCATCAAACTCTCGGCCTTTGTTCCTTCAGTCTTGTTCTCGGTTGTTTGGAAACTCTCGTTAGGGTCCCATGAGAAGCAGTTGAGGTTCAGACAGTCGTTCCAGTCGGCGCGACCAATGAGCGGAAGCATGTGCGGACCAAGATTCTCGACAACATGGTTGAACGAGATGCGCAAGTGCTCGAAGAGCGAGACCTCGCTGCCCGGCTGATTATCCCAAGGCACAAGTTCGTCGAGGATGCTGAAGTCGCCAGTCTCCTTTATATAAGCAACAGTTCCGAAGATGAGCCACATCGGGTCGTCGTTGAAACCGCCACCGATGTCGTTGTTCCCTCGTTTTGTGAGCGGCTGATACTGATGATAGCAGCCACCATCGGGGAACTGAGTAGAAGCAATGTCGATGATGCGCTGACGGGCACGGCTTGGCACCTGATGCACGAAGCCCACAAGGTCTTGGTTCGAATCGCGGAAGCCCATTCCACGACCTATGCCGCTCTCGAAGAACGATGCCGAACGCGAGAAGTTGAACGTAATCATGCACTGATACTGATTCCAGATGTTGACCATGCGGTCGAGACGCTCGTCGCCCGACTTAACGGTATATTTGTCGAGCAGTTCGTCCCACTGTGCTCTCAACTCGGCGAAAGCCTTGTCTACAGCCTCAACAGTAGAGAATCGCGCGATGGTCTCCTTCGCCTTCTTCTTGTTTACAAGCGTTACATCGCTTGCCTGCGACGAAATCAGTTCGCCACTCTTCTTGCGTGCAATCTCGCTTTGGTCGAACTTCTCATTCTGCTCGTTCTCAACATATCCGAGGAGGAAAATCAAATCTTTGCTTTCGCCCGGCTTCAGTTCTACTTCGATGTAATGCGATGCTATCGGGCTCCATCCGTGTGCCAGACTGTTGCTTGGTTTTCCGTCCATCACGCACTGCGGATTGGCAAACTCGTTATATAGTCCGACGAAACTCTCGCGGTCGGTGTCGTAGCCCTGAACAGGCACGTTTACCGAATAGTATGCGTAGTGATTTCGGCGTTCCTTGTATTCGGTTTTGTGATAGATGACGCTGCCGTCAATCTCGACCTCGCCTGTCGAGAAGTTGCGCTGGAAGTTCTCCATATCGGTGGCAGCATTCCACAAGCACCACTCGGCAAACGAGAAGAGCTTAATCTTCTTTGTCTGGGCAGATGTGTTCTTCAGAGTCAGTTTCTGCACCTCGGCCCATGTCTTGAGCGGAACGAAGAAGAGCACGCTTGCCTCGATGCCGTTCTTCTTGCCGGTAATGCGAGTGTAGTTCATGCCGTGGCGGCACTCGTATTCGTCGAGCGGAGTCTTGCAAGGCTTCCATCCCGGATTCCATACCACGCCGTTGTCGTTTATGTAGAAATAGCGGCCGCCGTTGTCCATCGGCACTCCGTTGTATCTGTATCGGGTTATACGGCGGAACTTAGCATCCTTGTAGAACGAATATCCGCCAGCGGTGTTAGAAATAAGCGAAAAAAAGTCCTCGTTACCAAGATAATTTATCCAAGGCCAAGGTGTTTTTGGGTCGGTGATGACGTACTCTCTCTGCTCGTCGTCAAAATGACCAAAGACTTTATTTTTCTCCATACAGTTAAGTGATATTTATATGTTGTTATAGATGTTGCAAAAATATAGATTAGGCATCATATATTATTTGCGCTGATTATCAAAAAATGATGCTTTTTGACTACAATATAAAAAATTAGCATTATCTTTGCGCCCAACAAAAATTTAGGATTTAATTTTTATGGCTTATAATTTATTAAAAGGTAAAAGAGGCATCATCTTTGGTGCTCTTAACGAACAGTCAATCGCTTGGAAGGTAGCCGAGCGTGCAGTAGAAGAGGGTGCAGAGATTGTACTTACAAACACTGCTGTTGCCATTCGCATGGGAACTATTGACCAGCTTGCAGAAAAGACTAAGGCAACCGTTATTGCTGCCGATGCAACAAGTGTTGCCGACCTCGAGAACTTGTTTACAGAGGCACAGAAGGCACTAGGTGGTAAGATTGATTTCGTTCTTCACAGTTGCGCAATGAGCGCAAACATGCGCAAGAAGCGTACATACGACGACCTTGACTACGATTTATTGAATAAGACATACGATATCAGCGCCATCTCATTCCACAAGATGCTTCAGGTTGCAAAGAAGCTTGATGCAATCTCTGAGGGTGGTTCTGTTCTTGCCCTTACTTATGTTGCTGCACAGCGTACATTCTTCGGCTACAACGATATGGCAGATGCCAAGTCTCTGCTCGAGAGCATCGCACGCAGCTTCGGCTACATCTACGGCCGCGAGAAGGGCGTTCGTGTAAACACAATCTCACAGAGCCCTACAATGACTACTGCCGGCGGCGGCATCAAGGGTTTTGACGGTCTGTTCGACTTTGCCGACCGTATGTCTCCTCTTGGCAATGCAAGTGCTGACGACTGCGCTGACTACTGCATCACTATGTTCAGCGACCTTACAAAGAAGGTTACAATGCAGACTCTTTACCACGACGGTGGCTTCTCAAACATGGGTATGTCGCTCCGCGGTATGACTCAGTACCAGAAGAGTTTCATCGACGAGAACCGCGACGAGAACGGTAAGATTATCTACGGATAATCACCTTCCAGAAAAATAAAGGCTAATATCGCTATTTTCAAGATAGCACTTTAAATAATAGTGCCCTACATTGTAAAAGATGTAGGGCGCTTTATTTTATAAGGTATAGTTGACAGAATTATATTAAAAGAACTTAATCCCGAATAGTGGGTTCCCCTTTATGTAACTCACAAAATCCATTTTCATTCATTTTTTTTTAAAGCATTTGCATATTTCAAGGATTTTCACGTATTTTGTATAAAAGTCGCACATAAGCCAATGGTAAACTAGATATTTTTTACGTTACTAAGCGTACTAAAAAATCGGTGATATGTAAAACTTTTTCATGTTATAATTTTCTTTATATTTAATTCCGCCAAGGAGTATACGAAATTTTATGGAATATGAGATGCCAGAAGACTACCTTAATCACAAGGTGTTTGAAGACTTGAAGTTTATGAAGAAATTCTACAACTCTATTTCGATGAGTTGTTTTTGTTTTGTAGCAAAAGGCACTTATGGAATAGCGAACTATGCTTCATACGTCTATTCTGCAATTGAGGGGACACTTGATTCCATTACAATTCTGTTAGAAAAGGGTAGAATTAATGATGCTTACACGCTGATCCGTAAACTATTTGATGATATTCTTCTTGAAATATATATGGACGTTATATTGAAAGACAAAATCAGCATTGATAACCTTTTTGTTCAAGAAGTTAATGAATGGATCCAAGGAAAACATCGTATTCCAAAGACAGAAAAGATATTGAAATATCTAAAAGAATCTCAAAGAACAAAAGACCTATATCCACTGTTTGGATGGGATACTTATTTGAAGAAAAACCGTGAATTGTTGGATGATAGTGTTCATTCTAACCGTTTTAAACTAATGTTGTTGAATTGCAATACGATTTACATAGAGGACAGAGAACGACATTTGAAAAATTGCGAGGTGATATTAAACCAACTTTTTCTTATTCATCTATCATTTATATTTCACCTCAATTCTCCTTACGTAATGGCTTCAGATTTAATTGATCATATAGAAATGGGAATGACACCACCCGAAGGTAGTGAGAAATGGATTGCCCCATTCGCTCAAGAAGCTTTTGATAAGATAATAAAACCACACATGTCGATTGCCAACTTTATTATTTCCACGTGTCCATTAGAGATTTCGTAAGAATAATACGTTATATAGAGGTTAATGAAGACAATTCAGAATATCATATTTCTGAGCGACTTGGACTATTGTCTTTTAAGAAAAAAACATACCTTTGCAGATGATAACTTAAAAAAGTAAAATGATGATGAACATTTTTGAAAAGATAGTACGTTATTTTAAATATTTACTTGGTTACGACAACATCCACCTTGAAGAACAAAAAGAAGTCGTTTCAAAATCAACAGAGCATTTTGAAGAAGTTCATGAACCTCACATTGAAACATCAAAAGAAATCGATTCGAAATCAATAGATTACAACATATTCATATATAAAGACAAATGGAAATGTATAAATGTTGTTTTTAACCAGAAGATAATAAACGGCAAACATTACATTTATAGCTGCGACTATGTTCTTAATGGCGAAGAAGTTAACTACACCGACGAACAATACAAACAGCTTGCAAAAGATATATACAGATATCCCCAAAAACACCATTACAGAAGTCTTCATAATTTGGAAGATGATGAAAAAATAAAGTCTTTTCAAGAATTTTCGAATGCTCACAGAAACGGGGCACACATTTACGATGGCGTTTGTAGCAACGAATGTTGGAGTGTGTACGAAGATAATGGCAAAGCATTCTTAGATGCCAGCCATAGAGGATGGCACTTCGAAACAATTATAATATATCCACTCAGCCAGAAACAGCGTTGTTATAGTTTACATTATCTTAGCTTACTCTCACGGCTAATCAGATATAACTATCCGAAAGATACAAATATGGACACAAAAAATATTACAGAAGAGACGCAAACCATCAGTCAAGACGAGCCTATAAATGAAATAATAATATACAACCCAGTCCCAGAATTTGGAGAGCTATCAGATGTGGAATGGAGAGAATTTGTTCATGATTCAGAATTCTGCAAAGAGATAGAATGTTCAGAATAAAAGAGACATACAAAAAAGGCTGCACCAATCAAGATGCAGCCTTTTTGTTTCATTGCCGAAGTCCGATTTTATCGGCCTACGTATTTCTTACCGTTCATGATGTAAACCTCGCCCTTGGCTGGGTTCTGGATTCTGCGACCGCTGAGGTTGTACTTAACACCGTTTTCGACTGTCTTTATAGGGGCAGAAACGGCGGTTGTTGTGTTGGCTGTGAAAATCTTCACGCCGTGAACATACAAGCCACCCGTAGCCGTGTTTGTAATCTGAACATATTTTGGTGAGCCTGAGAGAGAGAAATTCTCGTCGTACTCGCCCTTCTTCTTTTCTGAGTAGCTGCTCTGCTCTTGCAGATTATCCAAGCTGTTGCCAGCCAGAATCTTTCCGGCAAGCGAGCCTGTACGGAAGAGCAAGAATGAAATCTGCTCGATGCCGTCTGGACAGTAGAATGTAGCCTTTCCTGTTGATTTCTGAAGGAGGAGCGCGCCGCTCTTTGTATCGTCGGTTGCTGTGGCATCAGCCGAATAAGAGGCATCATAGAGGACAATTGCGCCGTCGGCAATAAACTGCTTTGTCTTGCTGTCGTTGCCGGCATTGAACCAATAGTAGCCGCCGTCTGCTCCGCCAAGGAACAAAGACACATCTGTGCTCGATGAAGAGCCGCCGCCACTTACATATCCCGGCACATAATCGGCATTCTTAACGGCATCGCCGCCTGAGCGGTCGCCCTCGGCATATCCGCCGTTGCTAACCTCGGCCGGCAATGTTGAGTCGAAGAAGCCTACCAACGATGATTTGTAGTCCTCAACCTCCTTCTTCAGTTTGCTGATAACGGCGTAGTTCTCGTCCTCAACGGCATTGTTGAACTGCCACTTGAAGTCGCCCTGTCCCATGCGTCCGGCCTTGGCCATAACTATCTCAGGAACGTTTTCGGCCTCGTCGGCAACGTAAGCGTATGCCAGAGTTCCGTCGGTGTCGTAGTTAAGGTATGAAGTTCCGCCGCCCTTGCACACAACAGCCGAAGGAACGGCATCAGAAGCCGCCTTTACCTCGTAGGCATCCCAGTCGTAAGTAGAGGCGTTGGCATCGCTGTAGAAGTTGCATCGCTTGGCATTTACAATCTTGTTGGCGAACGACTTGATTACGCCGCCCGGCTCGCCCGAGAATGTGCCGTCGCCCTTTCCGTCGGTTCCCTGAAGCGAGATGAGCATAGGATATTTGCAGTTGCGGAAATAGTTCTTCTCGACAAAGGCAGAACCGCCCGATGTCATTCCGACGCCATACTTTGAATTTCCGTCGAAATAGTTGTTGTAGATGTGGAAATATGACGTGCGGATGCGCGGATGACGCGAATCTGAATGGTCGAACCAGTTGTGATGATAAGTAAGGACGCTGCTTGTAACCTCGCCGCTCATGCCTCCGAGCGAGCTCTTGCCGCTGTCGAAGAAATGGTTGTAAGCCACGGTTATGTAGGTCGATTTGCCTTTTATATCAACCGTGCCGTCGCCCTTTGCCTGATCGGAGTCGCCGCCTGTCTTTCCGTAGAAGAAATCCATGTTGTGAATCCAAACGTGCTGATTGTCGGTATCGAGCGACAGAGCATCGTCCATAAAGTTCATTACGGCAAAGTTTCTGAACTCAACATTCTTTACCGCTCTGGCAAGGATTCCGAAGCCCCAGATTGTGGCATCATCGCCGATGCCCTCGATAGTCATGTTAAAATCGTTAGAGCCGTTGTTCTTTACCTGAAGTCCCTCTGCCGAAGAAGAAATATGGTCGAGGTCGGCGAGTTTTACCGTTCCGATGATTCGGAATGTGATAGGAGTAGAGTCCTTGCCCTTCATATATGTGTCGAGGATTGTCTGCCAACCCACGCACTCGGTTGTTGTACCCTTCTTTGTGTCGGTGATGACGTTGCACTTTACCGTCTTGGCATTGTTGGCGTAGATGTAGACAACGCGCGCGCCATCTTTCAGTGTTCCGTCGTTCTTGTACGCGCCTACGCCGTTGCTCACGCCCTGATGAGCGAAGCCGGCTCTGTCGTATGCCACGGCTGTAAACAGACCGCTCTCGGCAGCCTCATCCTTCTTTTCGCTGCCGTCAATAATAGGAACAACCATAAACTGATATGTTCCGGCAGAGAGTCCAACCATATCGGCACGACCGTACGAGCCATAGTTGCGCACAAGCTCATTGTCAACCTTAGTCCAGTCGGATGCACCGCTTGCCTTGTAAAAGACGTTGTATCCAGAGGCATTCTGGAGCGGCTTCCACGTAACGTAGCCACTCTCGAACCAGCCCTGCGTCTTGATAATCTCGACAGCCGCATCTACGTTAAGGCTGAATAGCGACAGTATCATTCCTGCCGCCACCTTTAAAATCGTTTTCTTCATCTTTTTAGTGTTTTGTTAGATTTGTTTTTGATAAAAACCTTCGACAAAATGATTTTTCGTTCTCGTACACAAAGAAAAGATATTATTGTCAGAAATGCAAGATTTAGGCAAAATAAATAACATTTTTTAACGATGAAACTTTATTGATGGCAGCATACGCCGACTGTAATCAACTTTTTTCATTTTTTACAAACGCAATTAGCGTTTTATACCGAATATTAGTGATTGAGAGCCTGTAAATCGCCAAAATTAGTGATTGTGTATACAAAATCTCGGCAATATCTTTGCGTCCGTTTTTTAAGAAACAGCATTTTATTTTGTTTTAGAGTTAATGAGAGTTTGTTGCTTTATAATGTATTTGTTGTGTAGTCTTTCCGTTTCTGTATTTGCGCAGAACGACAAACAGAAGATTACAGGTATTGTGTATAACGAAAATAAAGAGCCGCTGCCCGGAGTTGTTGTAAGAATAAACAGTACAGTACAGACAACCACCGACAGCAACGGCAAATACGTGCTTTCTGGTAAATGGAACGCAGATGAGAAAATAGAATTTGCATACATTGGCTACCGCACGCACACGTTTGCCGTCGGAAACCGCAAGATTCTGAACGTAACGATGAAGGAGAGCCTGATTGAACTTGACGGCTGCGTGGTTACCGCAAAGACAAACGTTAATGCAATAGACTTGCGGGCTAAGTCGGGAGTGGTTGAAAGCGTTGACATGAAGCGCGTGGAATCCAAGCCGATGATAGACTTTGCCCTATCGCTTCAGGGGCAGATTCCCGGTCTGGTTGTAACCAACACGGGCGAACTCGGCTCTAATCCCGAAATCAGAATAAGAGGCAACTCATCGCTGCGCAAAGGAAACACAACAAACGAGCCTTTGTATGTGCTCGACGGACAAGTGATAAATGCCGACGTATTCTACAATCTAAATCCTTCAGACATAAAAAGCATGAAGGTGCTGAAAGATGCCGCAGCCTGCGCCCTCTACGGCGTGAAAGCCGCCAACGGAGTTCTTGAGATATCATCGCAACGCGGATATAACGGCACGAAAACGGTAAACTACTCGGCAAACATAGGCATAACCACAAGAGGACGACGAGGCGTGAAGATGATGAAATCGGCTGAGAAACTCGAACTTGAGCGTCTTCTTCAGAACCCGGAGACTCCCGGCTACCGATACAGCGCGGACTACTACAACAAATACTTCTATGACGACCCTAATCTGGCAACTCTCATAAACGAGGGCGAGGAGATTCTGAACACTCTGCGAAATACAGACACAGACTGGTTTGAGGAACTTCTACACACTAACGTATACCAGAACCACAACCTTAGTCTGAAAGGCGGTAACGGCGAGACATCATACTATATATCGGGCAACTATGCCTATCAGGGCGGCAGAATGGAAGGTAACGACAAACGCCGCATGGGAGTAAGGCTGAATCTCGACCACAAACTCGGGACAAAAGGCTATCTGATGATGAGCGTAAACGGCGGATTCTCGAAGACGAAGACACCAAACGGAACGAAAAACGACCCTACATCGCTGGTTTACGAGCTGAATCCATACGAGACAAAAAGCGGAAAGCTGTGGTCGTATCCGGGACAGACATACTACGAACTTACGCATCAGTACAGCGCAGAATCGTCTGACAAAAATGCCGGAGCAAGCGTAAACATATCCCTGAATCCCATCGAAGGACTCAACATATCTGCCGTGGCAGGACTGGATTTCGTGCTTGGCGAAGGCAATCAGTTCACGCCATCTACCGCATACAGCGAGACACACAGCGGAGTGCCCGAATATGCAAGAGGCATCTACACAAAATACAAAAACACTACTGTAAACCGAACATCGAACATCAGATTAACATACAACCGCCAGTTTGGAAAAAAGCACGACCTTACCATAGGCTGCAACATGGATTATTACAGAACTGATACAGACAGCGAACTGATACGCGGCTATGGCGTTGGCACGCTTAACACGGCGGCGGCAATAAACCAGTCGCTGCAAGGTACAAGACAGCCATACGTAAGCGCACCGCGCGACAAAACAGCTCAGCTTGGCTTTGGAGGCGTGGCGGGATATACCTTCGACAGCACTTACGACGTGTACGCAACGCTCAAGGCTGATGCGTCGAGCGTGCTGCCAAGAGAAAAAAGATGGAACAGAGCATGGGCTATTGGTACAGGACTGACACCTACAAAATACAAGATGCTTGCCAACCTAAAATGGCTATCGTATCTGAATCTGAAATTTAGCTACGGACAGACGGCAAACCTAAACGGTGTTTCGACCTCGCAGACCGTTGCAAGCTTTCAGTACTCAACATCGAGCTACGAGAACTGCCGTCCGCTCGACTTCGTAACGCTCTACAACAAAGACCTTGTGCCCGAGCAGAATATCACATCAGACATTGGTCTGTCGGCAGAATTTCTCAAGCGGATTACGCTCGACATGAATCTTTACAGCCGCAAGACAAAGCAGGCTTTGCTCGATGTGCCCATTCCGTCATCAACAGGATACACTATGCTGAAACGCAACATCGGCGTGCTTCAGAACAAAGGAATCGAGATTGGACTCAACTTCAGGATTCTGGATTCGAACAACTGGAGAATGACTGTGGGAGCAAACATTGCCTACAACGAGAACAAGGTTCTTGACCTTTACTATACCGACAAGATATACACATACGAAGAATCGCTCGTGCCCGACTACGAGATTGGCAAGTCGTACGACATGCTCTACGGTCCGGAATCGCTCGGCATAGACCCGATGACAGGCTATCCGGTGTTTCGCGACGGCAATGGCGGCGAGAAGCAGACAAGCAGCACGCTGAAGAAAGAGGACATCGTGGCACTCGGACATCTTACACCGCCTTACACCGGCTCAATACGCCTCAGCAGCGCATACAAGTCGCTCGAGTTTGATGCCGATTTCTACTACGTTCTCGGCGGAGTTCAGAGATACAACTACAGCTATGTGCGCAACCGCGACACCGCCACAAAGAACGCGGTAGCCGGTCAGACAGAGAAGATGTGGTTCAGACAAGGCGATGAGCACAAAACCTATTGGACACCGTTCTACACATCTGCCATAGCCGAAGAGAACATCGCCCTTTATCCTAACTCGCGAACCGTGGGCAGCAGCAACTATCTGAAGCTGTCGATGCTATCGGTTCGTTACCGGATTCCTTCGGGATGGATGAAAAAGAACGCGCCGTTTGTACGATACGCAACCATCGGACTGCAAGGCAGCAATCTGCACATGTGGACAAAATACAACGAGAGCGACCCCGAAAGCGGACAGCAGACAGGAACGGTGCAGCCCGTATATACTTTTAACGTGAACTTAACATTTTAGGAATGAAGATTTATGGATTTTTGTGCGCAATAGCATTGCTGATGTCAGGCACTTCGTGCTCGGTCGATGTCCCGTCGCCCGACTTGTACAGCGACCCCGACGCCATAAGCAACGTGCAGTCGGCACGCTCTCTGCTAACATCGTGCTACCTGCTCTATCCGCATAACGAATACGAAATGTCGGTACTCGGAAACGACTTCTGCCCTACCAGTCTCTCGGGAAAAGACATAGACCAGCAGAATCTTTACAACTGGCAAGACAAGAGCATTAGTAAGCTGTCGGCAGATATGTGGCTTGCCTACTACAACACCATAGCCAACTGCGACGTTCTTCTGGAACGATTGCCGTCGGTAAAGGTTTCTGGTGATGGCGAAGAGAAGGAAAAGCAAGCCGTTGAGTCGGAAGTGAAGACCTTGAAGGCTATGTGCTATTTCAACCTATTACGTTTATTTGCAACACCATACAACCAGAATCCCGACGGCGACGGAGTGATAATAAAATCGCACGTTGGACTGGAGTTTTGCAGTCGCTCGTCTAAACGCTACTGCGTCGAATATATCCGCGCCCTACTTTCAGATGCAGCCAAGACCGAAAACAATCAAAAGAGCAACGGATGGCTGTCGCAGAAAACTGCTTTATATCTGCTTTCCGACCTCGAACTGTATGCCGGCAACTACCAAGAAGCAGCCGACTACGCCAGCAGCGTGCTGAAAGGCACGGCAACAGAAGATTACGCAGGCAGCAACTACGCACATCTGTGGGACAACGCTTCTTGCAAAGCCCGCATATTCGCATTCAACACCGGAAACTCGTTTTACAGTTCCATTCAGTACGGTTCGGAAGAGGGCGATTTTATGGCTGTCAATCCGCATCTGCTGATGGCTGACAGCGATGTGCGCCGCTTCTCAAACGAATACGAAATGGAGATGGCAGGGAAAAAACGTATCCTGCTTGGCAAATACAACAGAACGAACAAGGAGAACAAAACTATTGCCTACATAAACTCCATGAGATATGCAGGCGCACTCTTCATCTTGGCAGAGGCAAAGGCAAGACTCGGCAATGACGACGAGGCAAGAACAGTTCTGAACGGTTATCTGACGGCAGTAAATGCCGGCACCATTCCCGAAAACGTATCTGGCGATGAACTGGTTTCTGCCATAATAGAACAGAAGAACAAGGAGTTTGCCGGCGAGGGCGTTAACTGGTTCGACATGAAACGAACCAGCTCTCAGATTTCACGTCTGGGAAGTTGGGGACAATCGGTTTCATCGGTAATAAAAAACAACGACTACCGATGGACAATGCCAATTCCATCTTCTGAATACAAATACAACGACAACGTAAGGCAGAACGACGGCTGGCACATAAACGTAGAATAATTTTTAATAATTTAATACATTCAATCATGAGAAAAGTAATGCTAACCCTAATGGGATTGCTCGCGATGACCTTCATGTCGTGCAGCGATGATGACAAAAACGACGGAATAAAGAACTACTGGACCATTTCATGCGAAAACAAAACGCTCTACGACAATGACACCGAAGGAGTGAAACTTACAGTTACGCTGGCATATTCAGCCGACAAAGACATTGTTCTGACTCCTGTCATGGAGGGCAACGACGACAGCGTATTTGAATTCAGCAGCCAAACCGTAACGATAAAGAAAGGCGAAAAGACAGCCGAATTTGCCCTGCGTGCCTGCGGCGACAAGATAATGCAGCAGGCTGGCAACATTGTTGTGTCTTTTCTGAAATCTGAACAACTTAACAGCGAAAGCAACAAACCGGCAACCGTTCACGCCGAACCTGCCGTTGTGGTTGAGCTGACGGAACAGCAACGCGAACTTATCGAGACATGGAGAAAGGATTATGGAATTGACATCAGAATGTATCTTGGCGCACTCAGCGCAAAGGCTGTAATAACATTTAACGATGACGACAAGGACTTGTATAACGACGGAAAGACAAGCATCACATACAACTCTGTCTGCCCTGTAACAGTAAGCGAAAAGGCATCGGCTGACAAAATTGTACTCAGAATGAACGACAACGCCCTCGGACTGCGCGATTTTCTGTACTCTATGTTCAAGAAGCAGAGCGTGGCTGACTCGGAATACTGGCTCTGCAACTCGCACAACACCGACCTTCTGAAAGCCATAGGCTACAATGCCGACAAGGAAACATTCGCCGTGAGTCTGGACATCGAAATCTACCCTAAGACAAAAGAAGTCAAGTTCGTCACAGGCATTCCCGACAGTTATGGCGACGAAACCGTAAACATTCCTTTCGAATACAACTACAGCGCATGGAACCGCCAGAAGGAGATGGCAGACAATGGCTCAATGTTTATAATGAACAACGGCGACGCGGCAGCCGAAGAAATAAAAATGTCGGAGGCAATAGAGATGGGCATAACGCTCAACCCTGTATCATTCTTGCTTAACAGCGCAATGGACTACGATGCTTGGGAGAACGCAGCATCGCTCTACGTTGCCCCAACAGCATCGTGCGGCGACAAATCAATATCGTTCACCTTCCCTTGGGACTTTACTTATGCCAACGGATACGAGAAGATTGAGGTTACACTAACAAACGAATAACGATGAAAAGAACGCTGACAGCGATATTTGCAACACTTGCATTCTGCGGCAATGCCGCGGCACAGCGTATAAACCTTCCGCCCAACACGGTGGAAGGATTTTTGTCGAACGGACTGCACTACGCCATCCTGCCAAACAGTCAGCCGCGCCACACACTCGAGGTCCGGTTGCTCATGAACATCGGCTCGCTGCAAGAAGATGACAACCAGAAAGGCGTGGCTCACTTTCTTGAGCACATGGCTTCGGCCGGAACAAAGAGATTTCCCGGAAACACGATGGTAGACTATTTCGAGAGGCAAGGAATGAAGTACGGAAGAGACATTAACGCCTTCACAGGCTTCGACCGAACTCTGTATTGGTTCACCCTGCCAGTTGATGAATACAACAGCAACATCGTCGACTCGACCCTTGCGGCAGTTCGCGGCATCATTAACGACATTACGTTCGATGCCGAGCGGGTTAAGCGCGAGCGCGGAGTCATTGTCGAGGAGCTGCGCGGCTACAACACAGGCGACATGTTCTACAACCTCAAGATAGGAAGAAACCACTATTCTGAGCATCTTCCGCTTGGCGGCGAGAACGACATCATGACAATGGACCGCCAAAGGCTTATTGAATTCTACCGAAAATGGTACTCGCCATCAACAGCCACTCTCATAATGGTTGGCGACGTAGATGCCGGCTCGGCAGAAAAGAAGGTAAGAGAGATTTTGGGAGATATTCCGCCGCGACAGGTTAAGAAGAAAGAATGGCCGCTGTCTTATCCGAAGGGACTATCGATAATGGAAGTAAAAGATTCGCTCGACGAAAGACAGAAGTTTGAACTGATTGTTCCGCACAAAACCATCATTGCAAATTCAATCCATTCGATGGCAGAGAAAGCCAAGATGGATATGTTTGTACAGGCCGTATCAGCCCGCCTGAACGGCAGCCGCGCGAGATTCACGGTAAGCAACCAGTGGTATCTTGCCAACACCGACCATTTTGTAATAACATGCAGTTACACCAGCAAAGAGCAGCTTCTGAAGAATATCACCGACATGGTTTCGGTTGTAAAACACTTCGGACGATACGGACTCGACAAAGACGAACTTTCGACCGTAGTTGAAGAAAAAATAGCCGGAATGCACATCAGAAAAGGCACATCGATGTCCGAATCGCTATGCGAGGACTTCGTGGATTATTCGCTGGCTGGCGACCGCCAACTGTACAACGAGGACGAACTTCTGAAAATCAAACAGATTGTCAGAAATACAGCCCCCGATGACTTTAAACAGATTGCACAGTCTCTGCTCGGCGAAATGAAGAAACACACTCTGGCAGCCTTCACGTCGGACACGCGAAGCGGCGAAAAGATAACGAAAAAAGATATTCTCGGAGCAATAAACAGAGCCGATGCCGACAAATCTCTGCCTTACACAAAACCGCAGGTTACAGCAGAAGAGAAAACGGTTTACGAAGTTCCGGAAATCCTTGCGAAAAAGGCAGACTTGCCGGTCGAAGGCGTGATTGAAAGCACAAAGGTTTATCCCGACCTCGACGTAAAGGAAGTTAAACTGACGAACGGAATGACTCTGCTCTTCAAGCGCACGATAAACGACGACAAGAAACTTCAGGTTTCAATAATCGGCCGCGGCGGAACGGACGACATAAAGGACGACAGCGACTACTATCGCCTCAGAGATGCCGTCTCATACATCGACATGGACGGAATTGAAAACGTAAATCACGAGGAGATGAGAGATGTTCTCGGCGAAAAACAGATTTCATCCAACATCTGTCTCGACGGATTCTGGCACGAAATTATGGGAACGTGCAACTCCGAAGACGCACAAATCCTCTTTAATCTTCTGTACGAAAAAATTCATCATCCACAACTGAGCCGCGCCGATTTTGAGGAGGCAAAGACGGCTGAAATCGAAAACTGGGGCAAAGAAACTCTGCTCGAAAAACTTATGGCGCGCGACCCGGCAAGATGCCTTAACAACGTTGCCGACAGACTGATGAGGAACGTGATACAGAGAAATCGCGCAATGCAAAAACAAGACTTGGAAGCAATGTCGCTCGACAGCATGTGTACCTACTACAAGCGTCTGTTCACCAATCCCGAAGACAAGACCGTGCTGATAATAGGCAACTACAATCAAGACGAAGTTGAAAATATTGCCATCTCGGTGTTTGGAAGAATGAGCAGAACAGAAAAGCCTCTTGACGTGCGCAACACGCCCGCCTGCCCCGAAAAAACTTGGAACGAAAGATTCGACAACGACAACGACTCGCAGACGATATACAACTTTCTGTACTCCGGAAACTACGATCCATCGCTCCGCAACACACTTATGTTCAAACTAATGCGTGACTTATTGCAGCAGCGTGTAATCGAAATTCTGCGCAAAAAGATGAACATTGTATATTCGCCGTTCGTCGATGTTGCGTACAAGGGCATTCCGCAGCAAATTTATTATTTCTGGTTCTCGATAGCGGTAAAGAACGAGAACAGGAATATTCTGAAGAGCACCATCAGAGACATCATCGACGACTTGCAGAGAAATCCGGTTTCGATGCGCGAACTCGACAAGATGCGACGCTCGTTCATCGTTACAAAACGCCGCCAGTTAAACGACAACTCAATGTCTGAGTGGAAATCAGCCCTGTCTGGCCTGATAAGAAACGGCGAGGACATTCAGGACTTCGACAGTTACTCGCAGGTGCTATACAGCATCACTCCCGAAGATGTCAGAAAAGCATTCTGCAAGTATATCAACAAAGATGTTTATGTAAACTTGTATCAATCGGTATGCAAAGAATAATTTTATCACTTTTAGGGCTGATGATGGCGGCAGCATCTGCCATTGCACAGCCTCAGCCCGAAGCCTACAGACTCTACGATGCCAAAGGAAAACCCGTAGATTTCGGCACAATGACAGACAGCCTCTCCAAGCAGGATGTGGTCTTTGTCGGAGAAATGCACAACTGCCCCGTAACACACTGGCTGGAACTGAAGATTCTTCAGTCGCTCTACTCTGCCAAGAAAGACAAGGTGGCAGTGGGAATGGAGATGCTCGAGGCTGACAATCAACTTATAATAGACGAGTATCTCGACGGCGTCATAACATCCGACAGATTCGAGAACGAATGCAGACTGTGGCCCAACTACTCTACCGACTACGAACCGCTCGTAGAGTTTGCCAACGAGCACAAGCTGAGAGTGTTTGCAACAAACGTGCCAAGGCGATATGCCAACAGCGTAAAGAACAACGGCTGCAACATTCTGGACTCTCTGTCGGAAGAGGCTCGCCGCTATCTGCCTCCGCTGCCTCTGAAACTGAAAGAGAACGAGCAGACGAAAGAGGCTTTCGGTATGATGAGCATGATGAGGAAAAACGCACATCCCGAATTCATGGCGCAGTCGCAGGCTCTTAAAGACGCAACCATGGCTTGGAACATCTCAAAGCATCAGGATTTTCTGATGGTACACTTCAACGGCAACTATCACACCGATGGGGGCGACGGCATCATTCATTATCTGAAAGGATATTGGAAAGGAGTGAAATTCAAGTCTATCTGCTCGGTAAGGCAAGAGGACATCAGTCATCTTGACGAATGCAACATCGGTCGCGCCGACTTCTACATCTGCGTTCCCGAAGATATGGTTACAACATACTGACAAAGCAGAAAATCCATTGCCTTCATATGCGAGGCAATGGATTTTTGCTTTAATAAAAACAGCCATTCTATGCTACAAACCTTATTCGGCAGCACTTGTGTTTACCAGTATTTCGTATGATGGAATTGCCCAGCAGTAAGAAGCCTTGTTGTCGGGAGTGGCAACGACAACCGTGTCCCACTTGCCGTTGGTGAATGTTGCGGCAGGATGAACAAAGTTCTCTGCCCTTCGGCTTATGTCAAGGCCTCTGATGCCCTCGCCTATGAACTCGGCACGGCGTTCGTTGTAGATGAACTTCTTCAGTTCCTCGCCCGTAAGCGTCCTTACATCAACCACATCGCCCGTAGGAATTGAGCGCAGGCGAACCTGATACAGCAACTCGGCAGCCTTCTCGTACTCGCCTATGTTGTAATAACTTTCAGAAAGATTGAGCAGCGTCTCGGCATAGCGGAAAATGTGAATCCACTCGAGCGGAGTGGTGTATTCATCGTACTTCTCGTACCACGTTTCGCGACCAGTTGCCGGGTCAACCTTTATGAACCTTACGCGAGTGTCTGTTGCCAGATGATACTCAGGAATGCTCACTATTCCGGTGCGAGTGTTAAGCGTGTCGATGTATCCCACGCCACTCGAAATGTAACTGGCAGGATTTCCGCCGCCACGCTCGGTATTCGTAAACGGAATGGAGAAGATGTTCTCGTTGGTGTGATAAGGCGCATCGAACAGTTCGGCAACGCTTCCGCTCAATGTAAAGCCTGTTACTTTCTCGCCCTCGCTTATAGCATCGTTCCACCTGCCCATTGCCATGTAGATGCGCTGCAAAAGCATGTGCGCAGCAGGCTGGGTTGGGATTGTTGAATCGAACGAAGAACTGCCTTTGTCGGGCAGAGCCGCGATGGTGTTGCTGCTGAGGTCTTCGATTATCTGATTGTAAATCTGACCGATAGTCCATAACTTAGCCTCGTTCTTGCCCGGTCCTGTAACCGCCTCGGTATGGATTGGAATTGCCTTTGAGTCGGGATTGTAGGCATACGGCTGCGAATAGACCTGAGCCAGATAATACCAGCTTATGTCGCGTATAAAGAGACAGTTTGCAATGTACTGCTGACGCTTGCTCTCTGAAATCGGAAGGTTATCGTGTTTTTCGAGAGCCTCCTTCAGCGTGTTGGCAGCATTAACTGCCAGATAGCCGCTTTGGAAATATCCCGGATTCATCGGACTGTTCTGCCCCACCGTCATGTTGTAAGTGTCGGCGTGGGCGTATGTGTTGTTTCCGGTGTTGGCAAAGTCGTCGCCTCGGTTGTCGAAGATTGCGGCAATGCCACCGCCAGCAAAACTGCTGCTCTTGAAGCGCGAATAAACGCCTGCCATGGTGGCATCAATAAGTTCCTCGGATGCCAGAATATCGTACTCCGTAACCGCGAGCTTCGGATTCTTGTCGAGAAAGTCATCGCTGCACGACGTGATGCCGACTGCGAATGCTGCTCCCAACATTCCTGCATATATTGTTCTGTATATCTTTTTCGTCATATTACCTGTTTTTTCAGAATGAAACGTTTGCGCCAATGCTTATTGTGCGTGTAGGCGGCGTTGTGTTGAGGTCGAGACCCGAACGGAGGTTCGCACTGTTGTAGTACGAGTTTATCTCTGGATCGAAACCTGTGTAGCCTGTGATGCAGAATAGATTCTGCGCCTGAGCATATACTCGAAGAGACGAGATGCCGAGTTCCTTTGGCCATCTCTTTGTCTTGAAACTATAGCCTACAGAAAGGCTCTGAAGACGGATAAAGTCGCCGTTCTCTATCAAGTCGCTTATGAGGTTTGCCGTTCCGTTAGAGTAGTTGTCGTTGTACATCGGCTTTGCGTACTTGGCTTTGTCGCCCGGCTTCTGCCAAACGTTCTTGTAATACTCTTCGGTGCCGCTCCACATTCGGCAATCCGACAAGGTGGCACGCATACCGTTCACAATCTTGTTTCCGCCCGAGAAATGGAAGTTTACATTCGCATCCCAGTTCTTGTATTTAAACGTATTATTCAAACCACCGTAGTAAGTTGGCTTTGTATTGCCCGAAATCTCAGGCTTCCAATCGCTCATAGTATAGTTTGAACGAGTCTCGCCGTCGAGTTCGTAGAGTTGTGCGCCTCCCTTGCCATACTTGTAGATGAGCAGATTGCGGTCGTAAGAGCCGTCGGCTTTCTTTATCAGAACCACGCGGCGACCGGTCTCTGGGTCAACACCGTCGGTTGGATAAGTGTAGAGTTGCGCCAGAGAATATCCCTCGGTAGTGATGTTTGCGCCAGTACTGCTGCTGTAGATGATGTCGTCGGCAAGCTCGAGAACCTTGTTCTTCACAAACGCGATGTTGAATGCCACGTTCCACGAGAATCTCTTCTTTCTGATAACATCGCCGCTGATGCTCAGTTCGAGACCCTTGTTGAGTGTCTTTCCGAGGTTTGTAGAAATCTTGCTGCCTACAATTCCGGTAGAATAAGCCTGCGATGCCTCGAGGATAAGGTCTTTCGACTTTGAGTAGAAATAATCAACATCTACAAGCACCCTGCCTCTGAAGAGCGATGCGCTCAGTCCAAAGTCGGTTGTGGCAGTCTGTTCCCAACCCAGATTAGGGTCGTTGATGCCCGACGAAACGTAAGACACGTTTCCGTTGTATGTAGACGATGAGTAGACGCTCTTAGAAGCGTACCAGTCGACGTTTGCATTACCTACGATTCCATAACTTGCCTTAACCTTCAGGTCTTCGAAGATTTCGTTCTTCGGAAGTTTCTTGAAGAAAGCCTCATCAGAAATACGCCATGCACCGCTTATTCCGTAGAAGTTACCCCACTTTCTGCCAAGTTTCGAAAGACCGTCGCGACGCCAGTTGGCTGTAAGATAGTAACGGCTGTTCCAGTCGTAAGTAAAGCGGCTGATGTAACTGAACATGCTGCTTTCCTGAATGCTTCCCGAGCCGCCGTAAGTAAGATACGGAGCCTCAACATACATCTGGTCTCTGTTGCTTAGGGTTGTTCCGGTGCGAGAAACTACATTCTTTTTGTTTTCCGAAGCCTCCACACCCAAAAGAATGTCGAAATGATGTTTCTTGAACTCCAAATTGTAATCGGCAGTATTAGTCCATGTCCAAGTTCTCAGGCTCGATGTGCCAACACTGCTGCTTCCGCCCGGATAACTTCCGCCGTGCAGCGGTGAGTTGAACGATTCATTCTGAACAAGAGTCCAGTCGATGCCATAGAGCGATTTCAGAGTGAGTCCCTTCAGCGGATTTATCTCAACATATCCGTTTGTAAGAATTCGGTGAGTCTTCGACTCGGCATACTGTCCGCCTTCAATCAGTCCTATAACGTTGTAGTAGAAAACCTCGATGGCGTTGTTTCCCTTTCCAAGATTCTGCGGAGCAAGTTCTGAAGCGTAGAAAGAGCCGTCATCGTTGTGCGACGGAACGTTTGGAAGGTCAACATAAGCCAGTCGTGTAAGACCGCCGATTGAACTGAGCGCACCATCGCGCGCTGCATCGGCTGTGTGAATCTTGCTGTATGTGTAGCCGCTGTTAAAGCCGAGTTTAACGAACTTATTGAGTTTATACGTTCCGTTGCCCTTGAACGAGAATCGGTCGTACTGCGCATCAACTGTAATACCTTCTTTGGTTGTATAACTTCCCGAAAGATAATATGTAGCCTTGTCGTTTCCGCCCTGAATGCCAAGGTTGTGATTGTGCGAGATTCCTGTGCGGAATACCAAGTCAACCCAGTTTGTGCTTACGATGTTTCCGTTCTTGTCGGTCATCGTTGCATAAGGCAGATTCTCTGGGTCGCCGCCGTTGTTCAGCCATCCGCGGTTCTTTATGTCGGTATATTGGAGCGCATTCATCGGCTTAAACAATTTTGTTGCGTTGTTAAAGCCAACGTTGTAGTCGTATGTCAGTTTTGTCTTTCCGGCATAGCCCGAATTTGTGGTGATGATAACGACTCCGGCGGCTGCTCTCGAACCGAACATCGCGCTTGCTGCGGCATCTTTCAGAATGTCGATAGACTTTATGTCGGCTGGATTGATGTCGGCAACCGGATTGTAGTCGGTGCTCGATGCAATGTCGCTTGTGTTAATTGGCACACCGTCTACAACATAGAGCGGAGTTACACTCGATGAGATTGAGGCAACGCCTCGGATATTGATTACCGGAGCAGAGCCTACCTGCGAGCCTGTGGTAGAAACCATCACGCCGGCTGCATGACCTTCGAGAAGGTTGTCCACGCTGTGTCCCGTAACGCCTTCGAGCTTATCTTTGTTGATGGAAGAGATTGACGAGATAACGTCGCGCGCCTTGGCTGTTCCGTAGCCCACAACAACGACCTCGTTCAACATTCTGGAGTTCTCGCGCATCAGAATATCAACGTCGCTGCCTGCATCGTAGACCTCCAAATCCTGCTGGATATATCCGAGGCAGGTTACAACGAGCGTGTATGGCGAACTGCCTTCGAGCGACACGGAGAAATGTCCGTTCAAATCGGTAACGGTGGCACTTTTCGTGCCCTTTACCTGAATGGCTGCTCCGATTATCGGTTCTTCGGTTCTCTCGTCAATGACGCGTCCTTTCAGCACATTCTGCGCCGCGGCACCGATACTAAAAATCAGAAAGAAAATATATAATGTTATTTTTCGCATAAGCGTTTATCCTGTTTTTTTAATTACTGATGAATTTCTGTTTACGGACGATAGCGGTTGCTGTCCGACACGAATCTTCCGAAGAAAAGCGCGTTTGTCAATATGCGTCCTGTGCTGAGCCAGTATCCGCGATATGTTGGCGACTCGCTGAACAGCACTACTGTTCCCTGACCAATCTTGTCGTAAGCCACAACGGTTGCGTTCTTCAGCTTCTTCTGATTACTCTGAGTAAGATAACCGCCAAGCTGCTTGTTACCCTTCAGCTGAACGAGCGATGCGAAGTTACTCTGAGGATTTGGCAGGATGTAGTTGCCCGACTTCATTGTGAAGATTTCGCGACTGTGAATTCCGAATGCCAACGGATTTGTTATGTCGAGGTCGGCTGCATACAGAACACCGCCAATTCGGCTCGGACCGTTAACCTCGCGCTGCTTTCCATAATCAAGGCGATTGAACTCGTCCTTGGCAGGCTTATCTGCTTTCTGTGCGCCATCTTGCGGCTGCTTTGCCTTCTTGTCGTCGGCCGATGCAAAATGAGTTGCAAGACCGTTGGCAATAGCCCACTGCGATGCTCTCTGCGATGTTATAAGCACACCGCCATCGGCAACCCACTGGCGCAGACGCTCAACAAACTGCTTTGAGAAATTCTTGTAAGAACCGTCTACCAAAATAATTGCTGTATAGCGGTTTAGCGGAGTTGTGTCGGCATAGTCGCTGAAAATCTTTGTAAACGGAATATTGTGGCGATAGCCAAGCAAGTGCCAAGTCTCGCCAATTGCTGTCCAGTTAATGCCGTTATATCCGCCAGTGCTAACGAATGTTGCAACCGAAGGCTTCTTTATTTCCTGAAAATTGTCACTTCCAAGGTCGATTCCTGCCTGACTGTAGCCAGTCTTCAGTCCGTAAACCTGAACGTCGGTATTCTCAACAGCCTTACGGATTGCGCTGTAAACGCTGTCGGCAGAAAGAGTCTGATAAACCAGCGGAACGAACAATGTTCCGGTTGCAAACTGCTTGTTTCCAGCCTCTACGGTCTCGGTTGCGAACGACTTGAAGGCTGCCCTTACATGAACTCCGCGGTCGAGAAGGTCGTACAAAACACGCGCTGCATTGAAATCGCTGAACTCGATGGCATATGCGTACTGCGATTTTCCGAAGTCGGCCTTCTTAACCTCTGGCAACTCTGTAACGACATCGCCCACACCAACCGAAGCGGTTCTTACAAACGGAACGCCGAAGCCGTGGGCTGTGCTCCACGCCGTGATGTCCATAAAGATACTGTCTACAAACTCGGTATGCTCATCGAAGGCGGCGTTTACAAGTCTCCACTGAGCCTGAGCCAACGGAATGGCATAGGCATCGCCAGCCTTGAACTGCTTTCCGTTCTGGCTGAAATCCTTAGACAGTTTGCGAACCTCAATCTTATGGCGCAACAGATTGTCGAGGAACAGGTTTGTAGCACCTTTATCCTCGTGGTTTCCGAATACGATATAACCCTTTCCGCCCTTTGTCACGGCAGTCTTGAAGAAGTTCTGCTGATGACGAAGGAAGATGTCTTTCTTGTCCGTTCCAGCCTTCAGCGCACCGATGCTTGTGCGCACATGGTCGCGAAGATTCTTCGAGAACTTATGGATGCCGAGGGTCGATTCGACCTGAACGCCCTGCGAACTTCCAACCTCGATTGTTGTGCCCACTCCGCCCTCAAAATCCGGATAAGTGCTTCCGTAAATTGGCGAGATGTTGTCGAAATTCTCCTTTGTAAAATAAAGAGAACCGATATTGTCGAGTTCTGAACCGAAATAGTTTGCAAGAATCACGTTCAGTTCAGAGTAAGTGCTCTCTGGAACGGTGTAGTTCCATGTGCTGCGCTCAGGCGATGGCTCGAAATAGTAGCTGCTGTTTCGTCCCATCTCGTGATAGTCGATGTAGATGTTAGGATACCACTTGTGATAATAAGCAGCACGGGCGCGGCTCTCGGGATGAATGAGCGCAAACCAGTCGCGGTTAAGGTCGGCATAAAAGTGGTTGCCTCGCAGCGGAGTGAAACTCTGAGTATGCTCAATGTCGAGCGCATCGTTTACCGATGGAGTATTGTGGAACGAATTGAAATACTGCGCTGCACGCTCACGTCCGTCGGGGTTCAGGGCTGGCTCTATGAGGACGACGGCATCGCCAAGTCTCTTTACGATGTCATCATTCTGCGTAGCCGTAAAATAATATGCCGAAAGCACCGAAGCGTCTGTTCCTGCCAACTCGCCGCCGTGAACGTTGTAGCCAAGCTGAACAATGACTTTCTGGTCGTTGTACGACGAAGGTATTGGCTGGCTTGGGTCGGCAAGCTTAACGTGCTGCTTGCGGATTTCTTCCAGATTCTTTATGTTCTCGGCTGTAGAGATGTGCAGAATCACATATTCGCGATTCTCGTATGTCTTGCCAATCACTTCGAGTTTTGCGCGGTCGGACAGTTTGTCGAGTAGTCTGAAATACTCAACCACGCGGTCGTATCTGACCAAAGCCGAACCAATAGGAAAACCGAAAAATTCTTCGGGTGTAGGAATCTTCTGGTCAAACTTCTCGTCTGCACCAAAATAGTATTTAGACTGTGCCTGTGCCACTACACCTATGAGCACAGCAATAACCAATGAATAAAATCTCTTACCCATAATCCTAAAAATGAAATGCTAAAAAAGTGAATACTAAAAAAGGCTTTCTTACTTCTGTGCAGTAAGAGGCTTGTCTGCCTTCAAAAAGCCGTACTGAGCGATAAAATTCTGACCCTCAGTCGAAGCCCATGCAGCAAATTTCAGCAACTCGCTGTTGTCTGTGTTTATGTTGATGCTACCTGTCGGAAGACTTGTGTGCGGAATCTTCTCGAGATAAGCAGTAAGATTGTCGAGGCTGGCAATGGCTGAACGCTCGGCCTCATCTACCTTACCGTTGCCGTCGAGGTCGGTTGGCAGAACCGTAAGACCAACAACAGGTTTGTGCGTGTTGGCATCGTAAACAAGGCTTGCCACATTGAATGCAATGGCATCAGAATGACTCTTTACAGCCGATATAAGGCTTTCTTCGCTGCCAACAATCTTCTTGCCCTTAACGCGGTTTGGCGTAACGCTCAGTTCCTTGGCAACGATGGCTGTCGTAATCGACTGTCTGCCTGTGAGCGAATATACCGTGCCCGGAAGTTTCTTCTTCTCTTCAAAATCATCGTCGATATCATCGGTGATGTCGCGCTCAACAAAAATCTGATGCTTCAGTTTGTTATCCAAACCCTTGGCGAGTTTCTTGTTTCGCAGAATCTCGTTTTCCGAGTTTGCTATCGGAACAATGGCGAAGCGACCAATGCTGTTTACGCTGGCAGTCTGCTCCGAGATGCTTACCGTAGCATCGGCCTGCTCGCGAGTCTTTACAACAGTTGCCGAGAACTGTGGGTTTATCTTACCATATTCGGCAATGAGTCTCTCCACAAACTGACGGGTGAACTGGGCATCATTCACATTTATCTGAAAAGTCTGTGCATGTGCCATCACAAAGGAATAGCACATCATGCCTGCAAGCAATAGTTTAGAAACTACTCTTCTTGTCTCTCTTGTTTTTTGAATCTCGTTATTCCTCATAATTTCAACCGTTTAATTGTTTAACAATAATTTGTGTAACATTGATGATGCAAAATTACGGCGTTTCGAGGTACGAAAAAATCCAACAATCATGCCATTTTGTATACCATATTTGTGGTAGGAAAGCGTTATTTTAGCAGATAGAACACTCTGATTTCCATATTATTACATAAAAATTCAGTTTATATAAGAAACAAAAAAACGCACCGTAGGAGAAAAAGCCATTACAAGCTATGCTTTTCCTCTTTCGTGGCGAATAATTTGCACATCACCATAGAACGATGCTCTACGCTATGAGTAAGTCCTGCCCTTTAATGACATAACTCAACAAGCATCACATCGGCTTTAATTCTACCTTGGCAATGGTATATTAAGAACTTTACAATCTTGATTGTCTTGTGAGGGCGAGACGAACCTGAAAAAAGCGGAATTTTGACGTTCTAACTCCGTTCGCTTGCTACCGTTAGGAACACCGTTATCCCCTACCGTTCAGCCGAATTTGCCGCTCGACCTTTGGTTACTTGCTACCGAAGGGACGCAAGAATTTCCACCGCTGAAAAAACATCAGTTTTACAATAACTTTTTGTCGCACAGCGACAATGCGAGTTGCAAACTCGCGGTTTTTGATGCTGCCAAATTCGGAAATTCGGCAGGACGAGTTGTCTACTGTTTCTCTGTTGTTTTTCCACGAAGATATATGAAACAATTCAAAAAGAATATTATCATGGAGAGAATGGAATACAGGTAGGTAAAAAAACAAAACACGCGTATTTCATCAATAAATATTAGTACTACATACAGAAACTCATACATTACCATAAATAGTGCTATGCTTTTATTCGTACATATTTTCACCCGATTGTATTTTATCCGATTAATCAATTCTATGTATAAAGAATTGATTGGAATGATTATGATTTCGAAATACAGGCCCCAAGCAACACACACAAATCCATCGCCTCCAAAAGCTTTTACTTCTGGTTGAGGATTAAAATATTTGTTAAGACATATCCACAATAACAAAATGCTGACACATACCACTATGGATTGTACTTTATATGAAATAAATAAACGATTAAACATAATTATAAAATCATTATAATACACTTAGACTTCAGCCGCAAATAAACATAATATCCATCATGGCTTCATTTCTCGAACATAGAAATTCGGCAGAAATGAGGGATTTACCATAAATTGGTTGAGTCAGCAACTTCACAAACATGCTTATAATCATAAACTCTGCCCAATGAATCTGTAAATACATATATTTTTCCGTATGGCATATCAAAATATTGTCTATGTTCTAGAGGGTGTGTCAAAATAGGCACATCCTCTTATTTGTTTTTTTACAGGCACGGCGTGGAAAGATTCCTTCTACGCTACTTTTTTGATGTGAAATCTGTCACAAGCACCCACGAAGCCGCATTTTGCATTATATAGTCGGTATATCGGTATAAAAACAGCCTTTGAGAGACCGTTCTGTGCCTGTTTTCTCATCACGGCAGCCATTTTCTTGATGTCAAAGGCAATGGCGAAGAAGGCAAAGTCCATGGTGACCTTGCCCTTGCCGAAGTGACGGAAGCGCTTGTACTGCATGTTGTATTTCATCTGTCCGAAGACGGCTTCCGGTTCTATCGGACGCTTTGACCTGTGCATCAGTCCTCTCTCTGATGTCAGACGCTCCCTTGCCTTGCGC
>NZ_JNKX01000045.1:0-31859 GCF_000702225.1 Bacteroides sp. Ga6A2
ATCTGCTCATAACAGTCCTCTCAAGAAGCATAAAACGAAACTGCGCATTCTCGCAAGTTGTCACCATGATACGCCTTACGCTCATGTACTACATCGACTTCATTCGGTTTATGGAAAAAACAGACAGAACTTGGAATGACATAGTTGCGAAAGAGACGCAGAAAGCACCACCAGAACCCACATTTTTTGATTGAGGGGGCTTACTTTTTTAAAAAAAAGACCCCGAGGCGCATATTTACTGGGCTTCGGGGAGGATTTTTATTGCCTTTTGAGTTTTACAGGACAGCAATAATTCCAATTATCATCTATGTTAACGACAGCATGCTGATGGATATTGAATACAACGATGAAAGTGACGACAAGATTGACATTGACGAAATTGTCATTGAAAAGCTCCGTACAATGCGAAAAGAACTGATAGACAACGCTTCGTCATACGAAGGAAAAAGATGGTTGGATGAAATGCAGAAAGAAGAACAGGAAGATTCAGAACATTATCAGAAGATTCTGGGCAACCCTTCTGACAAGAGATATGAAATTCATAAATTAACCCCTGAGGAGAAACATGTACTTTTAGCAGAAGTTCCTGTCAGTGAGCCATGGCAATTGCTTGCATGGTTCCCATTTAGCTACTACAACAATTGCCCTGACAATAAGACTCTTGCAAACGTAAGCAAATATTGGTTCGAGCAGTATGGAGCAGTCCCAACATTCATTGCGCACAACATGCTCGGGATGACCGTTCCACAGCCTGTAGGCGATGCCCAGAGCCTGAATTTAGCAAAAGAGCAATGCGCCTTCTGTCTTGACATAGTTGAGGACCGCGAGATGCAAACAATCCAGCAAACAATCCACGCCTTGGCAGACAGTCTGCGTAAATCAACCGTATGGAATTTCCGCTGGGAGTATTAAAAAGAAATCGTCCGAACTACAACTTCCTTTACGTTCAGACGATTTCTTGACACAAAAAAAGGAGGTCTGAAATTCAGATCTCCTTATATTTTTCTTTATCAAGAAAATTACTCAGCGCGCAAAGTGAAACGCTTGAAATCTACAACAGTAAGATCCTTGTCTGACTTCTTCAAGTAGTCAGCAACGCTGATCTTAGCATCATCGATGAAAGCCTGATTCAACAAGCAGTTCTCCTTGTAGTACTTGTTAACCATACCCTCAGCAATCTTCTTAATCATATCCTCGTTAAGAGATGCAGCCTTCTCCTCAGCTACAGTCTTCTTAATCTCCTTAGCCTTAGCTACGTCCTCAGCAGTGATCCAGCCCTTACCCATGTTTGACTCCATGTGCTCCTCAGAATCGACGTGTGCTGGGTTGATGCCAGCCTTCTTAAGAGCAGCCTCAACAGCCTTGTCAATCTGGTTCTGCTTAGCCTTCTCGATAGAAGTTGCAAGCTCAGAATCCTTAGTTGCCTGTGGAACAGCGTTCTCGTCAAGAGCAATAGGGTTCATAGCAGCAACCTGAAGAGCAACGTTCTTAGCAACCTCGTCATCAGCCTTCTTGTTCAAAGCTACGAGTGTGCAAAGGAAGTTACCATTCATATGGTTGTAAGCAACAACGTGCTCACCCTCAACATAATTGAAACCATCGAGCTCCATCTTCTCACCTGTAACACCAGAACGCTCAGTAACAGCGTCAGCAACAGACATACCATTTACAGTAAGAGCAAGAACCTCCTCAAGAGACTTAGCTTTTGCAGCAACAGCAGCATCAGCAATCTGATTTGCAAGAGCAACGAAGTCTGCATTCTTTGCAACGAAGTCAGTCTCGCACTTCAAGGCAACGATCATTGCATAGTTACCGTCTACGCGAGAAAGAACACAACCCTCAGCAGCCTCACGATCAGAACGCTTTGCAGCAACAGCCTGACCCTTCTTGCGAAGGATAGCAATTGCAGCTTCCATATCACCATTAGCCTCAGTAAGGGCCTTCTTACAATCCATAAGACCAGCCTGAGTGGCCTGACGGAGTTTATTGATTTCTGTTAATGTAACAGCCATTTTATTATGCTTTAAAAATTAGTATTCGTTGAAAAGTAAAAGATGCCCAATGCTACAAAAACTGTTTGAGCATTGGGCATGTAATATTTTATAAGCCCGAAAAATTAAGCCTTAGCCTCTTCTTCGTCCTTACGAGCCTTAGATGACTTCTTGCCACCCTTCTTGCCCTCGCCTGCAGCCTCTGCATCAACCTTCTCAGCCTTACGCTCCTCAAGACCCTCTGCGATAGCACCGCAGCAAGCATCAAGGATTACGTCGATTGACTTAGTAGCGTCATCGTTTGCTGGGATAATGTAATCAACTCCGTTAGGATTTGAGTTTGTATCAACAATAGCGAAAACAGGGATACCAAGACGCTGAGCCTCACGTACAGCGATGTTCTCCTTCAATACGTCAACAATGAAGAGAGCTGCTGGAAGACGAGTAAGGTCTACGATAGAACCAAGGTTCTTCTCCAACTTAGCACGCTGACGGCTGATCTGAAGCATCTCGCGCTTTGAAAGGTTTGAGTATGTTCCATCAGCAGTAAGCTTGTCGATAGTAGTCATCTTCTTAACTGCCTTACGGATTGTAGGGAAGTTAGTAAGCATACCACCTGGCCAACGCTCGATAACATAAGGCATGTTTACAGATGCAGCCTTCTCTGCTACAGTCTGCTTAGCCTGTTTCTTAGTAGCAACAAATAGAATCTTCTTGCCGCTCTTTGCAATCTGCTTCAACTGCTCTGCAGCCTCGTCAACAAGAGCAACAGTCTTGTGAAGGTCAATGATATGAATACCATTGCGCTCCATGAAGATATAAGGAGCCATTGCTGGGTTCCACTTTTTCTTAAGGTGACCAAAGTGGCAACCTGCCTCCAATAATGTATCAAAATTAGTTCTTGACATTTTCTAAAATTTAAATTGTTTACTTTCTTTTTAGTTGTTTTGAAACCAACCTCTGGGTAGTCCCCCCGATTAATAGAAAGTCCCAGCGGTTTAGATACTAAACATTTGTTTGCAGTCAGTTCCGAAAGATTAACGCTTACTGAACTGGAATCTGCGACGTGCCTTTGGCTGACCTGGTTTCTTACGCTCAACCTCACGAGCATCACGCGTCATGAAGCCTTCTGCACGAAGAGCCTTCTTGTCATCAGCGTTGATCTTAACCAATGCGCGAGCAATAGCAAGACGAAGTGCCTGAGACTGACCTGTGAAGCCACCACCCTGAAGGTTCACCTTGATATCATACTTCTCAACTACATCAAGTGTAAGCAAAGGCTGCTTTACAACGTACTGTAGAATAGTTGATGGGAAGTACTCTGTAAGATCTCTCTTGTTAATTGTAATCTTTCCAGTGCCCTCTGTTACGTAGACACGAGCAATCGCGCTCTTGCGACGACCTAATGCATTTACTACTTCCATTTCAATTATTTATACAAGTTAATATCAATTGTTTTTGGCTGCTGTGCTGCCTTGTCGTGCTCCTCGCCAGCGAAGACATAAAGATTGCCCAACTGCTTAGCACCAAGACGGTTCTTTGGCAACATACCCTTTACTACTCTCTTGATCAATTTCTCCTCACCATTTGGACGAGCAAGAATAGATGCTGGAGTCAAAATCTTCTGACCACCAGGATAACCTGAATAATTGATATACTCCTTATCAGTCATCTTCTTACCTGAAAGCTTAATCTTGCTTGCGTTGATGATGATTACGTTGTCGCCGCAGTCAGAGTTTGGAGTAAAGCATGGCTTATACTTACCACGAAGCAACTTAGCGACTTTTGAACCAAGACGACCGAGTACCTGATCTGTTGCATCTACAACAACCCACTCTTTCTTGGCATTTTCCTTGTTAACGGAAATGGTCTTGTAACTTAAAGTGTTCACTTTCTTTAATTTTTTAATTTGTTTACTACTAATTTTTCTTTATAGCGATTCACTAACCACTCGCCCGGCCAAAAGCAAAGCTATTAACACGCTATTTGACAAGCCTTTACGCTTGTCTTGATAATAATCGGCTTGCAAAAGTACTAATTTTTGACGAACTGGCAAAGTTTTTCAACAATTTTCTGAAGTTTTCAACAAAACAAAAAGCGAGGGCGATGCAAACAGATGCAAAGCCCTCACCTTAAATATATACAATCTTATCTTTAGAATTCAGCAGTCTTTGGAGTACGTGGGAATGGAATCACGTCGCGGATGTTCTGCATACCTGTTACGAACAGAATCAGACGCTCGAAACCGAGTCCGAAACCACCGTGAGGACATGAACCGAAGCGACGAGTATCGAGATACCACCACATATCCTTCATCGGGATGTTGCGGCTTTCGATTTCGCCAACGAGCTTGTCGTAGTTCTCCTCGCGGACAGAACCGCCGATAATCTCGCCAATCTGTGGGAACAATACGTCGGTACCCTGAACTGTCTCCTCCATCTCCTTGCCATCGTAAACAGGCTTCTTCTCGTCAATCTTCATGTAGAATGCCTTGATAGCCTTTGGATAGTTTGTCATGATGACAGGCTTCTTGAAGTGCTCCTCAACGAGGTAACGCTCGTGCTCTGAAGCCAAGTCGTCTCCCCAGTTGCAAGGGAACTCAAACTTCTTGCCATTCTTGATAGCCTCCTGAAGGATTTCAATACCCTTTGTGTAAGGCAATCTAACGAACTCGGTATTAACAACACCCTGAAGACGTTCAAGAAGTGTCTTGTCTATCATCTTGTTCAAGAATTCGAGGTCGTCTTTACAGTTGTCGAGAGCCCACTGAACACAATACTTAATGAACTCTTCCTCAAGATCCATGAGGTCGTCCATATCGATGAAGCAAACCTCTGGCTCTACCATCCAGAACTCAGCCAAGTGGCGAGGAGTGTTTGAGTTCTCGGCGCGGAATGTAGGACCGAAAGTGTAAATCTGACCTAATGCAGTTGCGCCAAGTTCACCTTCGAGCTGACCGCTCACAGTAAGCGAAGTCTGCTTTCCGAAGAAGTCGTCGTCATAGATGATAGAACCATTCTCGTCCTTCTTCAGGTCGTAGAGGTTCTTTGTCGTAACCTGAAACATCTGGCCTGCGCCCTCGCAATCGCTCGCTGTGATTAGCGGAGTGTGGAAGTAGAAGAATCCTTTGTTATGGAAGAATGTGTGAATTGCAATAGCCATGTTGTGGCGGATGCGCATCACAGCACCGAATGTATTTGTACGCAGACGCATATGAGCATGCTGACGCATGTACTCAAAACTCTGTCCCTTCTTCTGCATAGGATAATCATCGCCACACGCACCAAGAAGTTCAATCTCTGTAGCCTGAATCTCAACGCTCTGACCAGCACCCTGACTCTCTACCAAAGTACCGTTTACGCTAAGGCAAGCACCTGTAGTAATTTTCTTTATCAGTTCCTCATCAAACTTATCTGCATCAGCAACAATCTGAACGTTCTTTATTGTAGAACCGTCATTAAGCGCAATAAAATTTACGTTTTTGCTGCCACGACGGGTACGAACCCATCCTTTAACATTAACTGTTGAATTGTAATCTGTACTCTGAAGCACATCAACAATCTTTGTTCTACGTATTTTTTCCATCTGATTATATTTACTATAAAAAGGGCGACCCAAAAGCCACCCTTATATATTTACTTTTTTCTTTGATTACTCGAAAGCACCCATACGAAGCATGTTCACTTCCTGCTCTGTAAGGAATCTCCAGTCGCCGCGGCGAAGGTTCTTCTTTGTAAGACCTGCGAACAATACTCGGTCGAGCTTAGTTACGCGATAGCCAAGGCTCTCGAAGATACGGCGAACGATACGGTTCTTACCGCTGTGAATCTCGATACCAACCTGCTTCTTGTCAGTCTCTGAAGCATAACTGATTGCATCTGCGTGAATCTCGCCATCGTCGAGAGTGATGCCGGCTGCAATCTGCTCCAAGTCGTGACTTGTTACATTCTTGTCGCAATAAACGTGGTAAACCTTCTTTTTCAAGAACTTAGGATGAGTAAGTTTTGAAGCCAAGTCACCATCGTTTGTAAGAAGAAGAACACCTGTTGTGTTGCGGTCGAGACGACCTACAGGATAGATTCTCTCCTTGCAAGCACCCTTAACAAGGTCCATAACAGTCTTGCGTGCCTGTGGGTCGTCGCTTGTAGTAACGTAATCCTTTGGCTTGTTAAGAAGAACGTAAACCTTCTTCTCTACGTTTACAGGCTGATCGTGGAACTTAATCTCGTCAGAACGCTTAACCTTTGTACCAAGTTCAGTAACAACCTCGCCGTTTACAGAAACGACGCCTGCCTGAATGAACTCATCTGCCTCACGGCGTGAGCATACACCTGCATTAGCAAGGAACTTGTTCAAACGTACCAACTCGTCTGGATCGTATGCGATCTCCTTATATTCAACAGGCTGCTTGTAAGAAGGAACTGCCTGCTGCTGAGGACGGCGACCATAACCACCCTGCTGAGGACGACCATAACCGCCCTGCTGAGGACGACCGTAACCGCCCTGCTGAGGACGACGACCGTAGCCACCCTGCTGAGGACGACCGTAACCGCCCTGCTGACGTGACTGATAGCCACCTCCGTTGTAACCGCCCTGCTGACGCTGATAGCCGCCACCGTTGTAGCCGCCCTGCTGACGCTGGTAACCACCGCCATTGTAGCCGCCCTGCTGACGTGGCTGATAACCGCCGTCGTTATTGTAGCGAGTGCGTGACTGATAACCTGATGGACGATATGCAGCGCCATCGCTATCCTTCTGATAAGAAGATGGACGATAGCTGCGCTCGCCGCCGTCGTTGCCATAAGGACGCTGTCCGCCATTGTTGTAGCGAGGACGCTGTGGACGACCGCCGCCATTATTGTTGTAACCACCGTAGCGTGGGCGATATGACTGACGGTCAGAAGAATAAGAACCGCCGTCTGTGCTGTAGCTTCCACGATACTGTGAAGACTCACTTTGATTGTTGTCGCTGGCTGGAGCTCCATGGCTCTCTTCTTTCCAGTTTTCGTTTTCAATGCTCATAGTCCTAATAAATTAATCATTTCTCGTTAACGTTATTCGAAGATATCACTACCTCCTAAATGTGTACCCAGAAATTCAATTGTTAGTAATAAAATTAATAAACTCTTTTTTTTATTTTTTGTTTGTTATAAACCTGTGTATGAATGTGGTGTAATAGCACGCAGCTCTTCTTTCACGCTCTCACTCACCTCAAGTTCCTCAATAAAGTTCTTTATGCTACTTTCTGTAATGGCTGAATTTGTTCGTGTAAGAGCCTTCAGAGCCTCGTATGGATGAGGATAAGCCTCGCGGCGCAGAATTGTCTGAATAGCCTCGGCACAAACAGCCCAGCAGTTGTCAAGATCGGCATTTATGGCAGCCTCGTTAAGCAGAAGCTTTCTCAAGCCCTTCAGAGTGCTTGCATTGGCGATGAGCATGTGTCCCATCGGAACGCCGATGTTTCTGAGAACCGTAGAATCTGTAAGGTCGCGCTGCAAACGGCTTACAGGGAGTTTTGCAGCCAAGTGCTGAAGCACGGCATTGGCAACGCCAAGGTTTCCTTCTGAATTCTCGAAGTCGATAGGGTTAACCTTGTGAGGCATTGCGCTCGAGCCAACCTCTCCAGCCTTAATCTTCTGCTTGAAATATTCCATCGAAACATACATCCAGAAATCACGATCAAGATCGATGATTATAGTATTTATACGTTTCATCGCGTCGAATATTGCACTCAGATTGTCGTAATTTGAAATTTGTGTTGTATACTCTTCTCTTTCAAGTCCAAGTTTCTCAGCCACAAACTTTGTTCCGAACGACTTCCAGTCGTACTGCGGATAAGCAACATGATGCGCGTTGTAGTTACCTGTTGCGCCGCCGAACTTGGCAGTTATTGGGCACGCCTTCAGTTGTGCAAGCTGGCGTTCCAAGCGGTACACATAAACCATTACTTCTTTTCCAAGACGTGTAGGAGATGCAGGCTGTCCGTGTGTCTTAGCCAGCATCGGAATGTTCTTCCATTCCTCGGCATACTCTTTCAACTGAGCAATAACCTCTTCAATCGAAGGATAGTAAACCTCTTCGAGAGCCTCTTTAATAGAAAGAGGTATAGAAGTATTGTTTATATCCTGCGAAGTGAGACCGAAATGTATGAATTCCTTGAATGCATCGAGGTTACCAATTTTGTCGAACTCCTCCTTTATAAAATATTCTACAGCTTTTACATCGTGGTTAGTAACCTTCTCGATGTCCTTGATGCGCTGTGCATCGTTTTCAGTAAAGTTCTGATATATGGCGCGCAGTTTAGGAAACAGCGCGTTGTCGAATGCCTTCAACTGAGGCAACGGTAATTCACAAAGGGTGATAAAATATTCAATCTCTACTCTTACTCTATACTTTATAAGCGCAAATTCAGAAAAATATGCAGCCAATGCATCTGTTTTTCCTCTATAGCGGCCATCAATAGGCGAGATGGCAGTTAATAAATCCAGTTCCATTATAAAAATAAATATAAACTATATGTGAATGCTACAAATTATTTGGCAAAAATAATTATTTTTATCAAAAATACAACTTTTTCGCTGAATTATTTATCAGAAGCTCTTAAATCCTATAATTTCGCGGACATCTTTCAGCGTCTGCTGGGCACTCTTTCGAGCCTTGTCGCCGCCTGCTGCAAGAATTTCGTCGAGCATCTCTGGCTTAGCCGAAAATTCCAAGATACGCTCGCGGATTGGACTGATGACGTTCACCATATCCTCGGCAAGTTGTTTTTTCATGTCTCCGTAGCGGAGTGTGCAGTCGTTCCACTTCTCGTCGAAATAGTCGAGAGTCTCCTTGCTTGATACTATGCTCATCATTGTGAAGAGGTTCTTGATTACCTCTGGCTTCTCGCTGTTCATGCTCTGAGGGCCTGCATCGGTAACAGCCTTCATCACTTTCTTGCGTATTGTCTTCTCGTCGTCGATGAGATAGATGCAGTTTCCGTCGCTCTTGCCCATCTTTCCAGAGCCGTCGAGTCCCGGAACTTTAAGTGCCTGTGCTCCGAAATAGTAGTTCTGTGGCTCTGGGAAATATTCAACTCCGTAGATGTTGTTGAAACGGCGTGCGCACTTGCGTGCCATCTCCATGTTCTGCTCCTGATCTTTTCCTACCGGAACTTTTGCCGCACGATGCTGCAAGATGTCGGCAGCCATAAGGGTTGGATAAGTAAGCAATCCGGCATTTACGTTGTCGGGCTGCTGACGAGCCTTGTCCTTGAACGTAGTTACACGCTCCAATTCGCCGAGGTATGTGTTCATATTGAAGAACAGGTAAAGCTCGAGAACTTCCTTTACGTCGCTCTGCAAATATATCGTTGCCTTTTCAGGGTCGAGTCCGCATGCAAGGTATTCAGCCATGATGGTTCGCGCGCTGCGCTTAATATCCTCAGGTTTAGGGCTTGTAGTAAGAGAATGCCAATCGGCAATAAAGAAGAGACAGTTAAACTCATCCTGCATTTTCACAAAGCTTCTCACCGCACCATAGTAGTTTCCAAGATGCAAATTTCCTGTTGGGCGTATTCCACTAACAACTGTTTCCATGTTTGTATTTAAAATTGTATTTATATTCTTATTTCTTTACAAGGTGCAAAGATATACTTTTTTTTCGTTTTTTTGCCCATGCAATAAAAAAAGTTGCTTAAAAATTTTGCAGTTTGAAAAAATCGCCGTATCTTTGCATCGCTTTTCGAAAGAAAGGGCGTTTAGCTCAGCTGGTTTAGAGCATCTGCCTTACAAGCAGAGGGTCGGCGGTTCGAATCCGTCAACGCCCACTCAAAAGGATTTCAAGTTTTTTTGAAATCCTTTTTCTTTTTATACCGAAAAAACTTATCTTTGCAATCGCACAAACAAAATACTTAATACAAAAATGCGAATATTTTCTACACTAATCATTTTGTGCGCAACGGCAATCTGCCACGCACAAACGAAATTTTCTTTCGAAGGAAAATCTCTCACATCATCAAGAAACTGCTTCTACGTAAGCAGCAAGGCAAAAACGAATGCGAAGAAATTCACGTTCAATAGTATGAACGAGGCTTTGGCTTTTGCCGAGAAGAGCGCCGCCGATTCGACAACAATCTACATAGAGCCATCTGTATATTGGATTGACAATCCTGATGACGACGGCATCCGCAAACCGCTAAACGGCGAGAACGAGCCTTTTGGAATGAAAGTAAGAATCTCGAATCTGAAAATCATCGGACTTTCGAAGAACCCGGAAGATGTGGTTCTTGCATGCAACCGCGGTCAGACACAGGGAGCGGTCGGAAACTTCACGATGTTCCATTTCAGCGGAGACAATATCTCAACCCAGAATATCACATTAGGAAACTATTGTAACGTTGACCTCACCTACCCTCTCAACCCGAAACTGAACAGAAAGAAGCGCAACGACGCCATTGTTCAGGCACAACTTGCCATCTGCAACGGCGACAACTACAAGGCCGAGAATTGCAGATTCATCTCGCGCCTGAACCTCTGCCCTTTTGCCGGAGCAAGGCACGCAACATTCAACAACTGTCATTTCGAATGTACCGACGACGCACTTTGCGGAACCGGAACGTACAACGACTGTTCGTTCACGTTCTTTTCGTCAAAGCCGTTCTACACCACATCGGCACAAGGCGCGACGTTTAACAGATGCAAGATTCACACCAAAGTAAGCGGAACGCAATATCTGACAAAAGTGAGCGGCCCTGTAAAAATGATTGACTGCGAATGGACAAGCGACGACCCGAATCTCGACATAAAATGGTGCAAAGACCCTAACCCCAAGCATCTTTGCATAATGCAAGGCAACATGCTAAACGGGAAGCCGTTCAACCTTCCGCCAACACCAAACATTCCGCGTCCTATAAAGCACCCCACTCTTGCACTTCAGGCGCAGCCCGAAATAATCGAAGGTGCATGGACTTTAGATGCCTACAAGCCCGAAGATACAGCCGATTTCAACTGGAGCATAGACAAAAGCAAATCGCCTTGGTGCTACGGCGAAGGCATAGACGGAGCAGAGGGCTGCTACGGCATGATTCAGAACGTTAAAGGCGCAAGAATGATGTTCACCGCCAAGAGCAACGAAGATTATAAGGGTCAGATTCTGAATATCGATTTGGCTCCATGCAAATCGGCAGGACAAGGATTCGGAAGCGCAACAGGACAGTACTTGGACATCTGCATAAAATTCGACACAAAAACCTTGACCGGCTACGGAGTACGATTCGTCAGAACTCCGCAACACGACAGAGCCGTAGACGTTTACCTTGTAGAATACAAGGATTCGAAAGTAACAGCCATCTGCAAGGCCGAGAAATGCACGCTATTCAAGAAAGGCTGCCAACTGACGCTCAAAGCCACGGGCGACAAACTAACAGCAACAATAAAGAACGGCGACAAATTGCAGGAACTTTCAGCCGTAATGCAGTCGCCAAACAAATTCGGAGGAATACACATCCAGCATACGGGCAGCACGGGTGCATCGGCCACCGTAATAACCGCAATACATTCGGAATACACGGAAAAGTAAAGTCAGAAAAGCCGGACACTCATTCCGAGCGAATACGCGAATCCGACACACGCCATGTAACGATATGTGAATTTATAAATCATTACACCCAAAAGTAACCTTCAAGATAGCTTCAAGATACGGAGAAGGAACGGGGTAGCTACGGGGAAGGTACGCTCAACCTACGTTATAGGTACGTGGAAGCAAGCCGAAAGGTTCGGGCAAGTAAGCCTGAAGGTTCGGACAAGTAAGCCTGAAGGTTCGGACAAGGTACAAGGAAGAAAGCCTATGATAATTGACAATTTACAATTGATAATTGACAGTTTCTTTTGAAAATTGAGAGTTGAAAGTTGAAAAACTTCCTTTTGGGATGAGAACTGTTTTGTCATTATTAACGAAGGTTCAGTTTTCAAGGCAACGGATATTATCGAAATAAAGCTGGGCGTTCGTCTCGAACGAATCTCGAAGGAATCCCGAACAAACGAACAAAAAAAGGCTCGCAACCGCATGAAGATATTTTGCGACTGCGAGTCTTTTTTTACACAACCAAAAAGCCTTCACGAAAAGAACTCGTCAGCTTTCCGTTTGGCTTTCCCGATGGCAGTTTTCGAAGCATTCAGTCTGATGCGGGCAACCGCCCATGCCACCACACCAAAATCATCGGTATAGCCCAAGCCCGGAATGAGGTCGGGAATCACATCCAAGGGCGAAATGAAATACCCTATCGCGCCCATTATTATCGCCTTGTCGGCAGCCGAAGCCTCGGGGAAAGCATACCATAGAACCAGAACATTCTCAACAAGTTCACGGCCTGCCGTCTTGGCATACTTCGCAAGCTTGTTCATCAGACCGCCTTCCGAGAAATCCTTCTTGTATTTCTCTATTTCATACTTCTTGATATCATCCATAACATTCAGAATTTAAATGACAACTGCTGCAAACATACAAAAAGAAAACCGAAAAGCATCACTTCCACCGAAGTTTATCACATTCGGCACAAGAACATCCGGCAAAAATGCAGAATCACATCATTTTATCAAACAAAACACTTTGCCAATTCAAAAAAGTTATGTATTTTTGCCGCCGATTTAGTCCGTGGAGGCTAAGAAGTAACCGAACGAATCGGTTCGCCTTGCGGAGAAAACCCGTTTAAATTTTATAAAATGTACGCAATCGTAGAGATTAACGGTCAGCAGTTCAAGGCTGAAGAGGGCAAGAAATTGTTCGTTCATCACATCGTTGATGCAGAGGCTAACGCAACTGTTGAATTTGACAAGGTATTGTTGGTAGACAACAACGGTACTGTAACAGTAGGTGCTCCAGCTGTAGAAGGAGCAAAGGTAGTTGCTGAGGTAGTTTCACCACTTGTAAAGGGCGACAAGGTTCTTGTTTTCCACAAGAAGAGAAGAAAAGGTTACCGCAAGTTGAACGGTCACCGTCAGCAGTTCTCAGAGATTTTAATCAAGTCAGTAATCGCTTAATCATTTAAAATAGAAGTAAGATGGCACATAAAAAAGGTGTAGGTAGTTCTAAGAACGGCCGTGAGTCAGCAGCTCAAAGATTAGGTGTTAAGATCTTCGGTGGTCAGAAGGTAGTGGCTGGTAACATCATCGTTCGCCAGCGTGGTACAAAGCACAACCCAGGTGAGAACGTAGGTATCGGTAAGGATGATACTTTGTTCGCTTTGGTTGACGGTACTGTAACATTCAAGAAGGGCCGCCTTAACAGAAGCATCGTTTCTGTTATTCCAGAGGCTTAATTAGCATCAAAAATACAAAACTAAAGGATGGTTCTTGCGAATCATCCTTTTTTTGTGGCATTTTATTTTGCCATATTTTTGATTTTCACTAATTTTGCTTCGTTTTTCATTCCTATTATAGCGAAAAGTAATAAAACATTAAAATATGCTTACATTAAAGGTTATAACCGAAGAAACCGAAAAGGTTATCAAAGGTTTGGAAAAGAAGCATTTCGCCGGAGCAAAAGAGGCTATCGACAATGTGCTTGCAGTTGACAAGAAGCGCCGCGAGGTTCAGAAGAAACTCGACGACAATAAAGCAGAAGCAAACAAGCTTTCAAAGACAATCGGTGCCTTCATGAAGGAAGGCAAGAAGGATGATGCAGAGGCTGCAAAGGCAAAGGTTGCAGAACTGAAGCAGGATGCTGAGAAATTGCATAACGAACTTACAGCAAGCGAGCAGGAACTTACTGCGTTGCTTTGTACAATTCCTAACATTCCTAACGACGACGTGCCAGAAGGCGCAGGCGCAGAGGACAATGTTGTTGTAAAGACTGGCGGCAAAGTGCCAGAACTTGGCGACGACGCTCTCTGCCACTGGGACTTGGCTAAGAAATACAACCTCATAGACTTTGAACTTGGCGTTAAGGTAACAGGCGCAGGCTTCCCATTCTACATCGGAAAGATGGCTCGCCTTCAGCGCGCACTCGAGGCTTTCTTCCTCGACGAGGCTCGCAAGAATGGTTATCTTGAGGTTCAGCCTCCTTACGTTGTAAATCAAGCATCAGGCTACGGTACTGGTCAGCTTCCAGACAAGGAAGGTCAGATGTATCACGCAAACCTCGACGACTTGTATCTTATCCCAACAGCCGAAGTTCCTGTAACAAACATCTTCCGCGATGTTATTCTCGACGAGAAGGACCTTCCTATCAAGCGTTGTGCTTACTCAGGCTGTTTCCGTCGCGAGGCAGGTTCATATGGTAAGGATGTTCGCGGTCTGAACCGTCTGCACCAGTTCGACAAGGTTGAGATTGTACGCATCGATACTCCGGAGCACTCTTACGAGAGCCTCAAGGAGATGCTGAACCACGTTGAGAGCCTTCTTGTAAAACTCGAGTTGCCATACCGTATTCTTCGTCTTTGCGGCGGCGACATGTCGTTTACAAGCGCAATATGCTACGACTTCGAGGTTTATTCAGCAGCACAGAAGCGTTGGCTTGAGGTTAGTTCAACATCTAACTTCGAGAGTTATCAGGCTAACCGCCTGAAATGCCGCTACCGTCGTGCCGAGGACAAGAAGACAGAACTCTGCCACACTCTTAACGGCTCGGCTCTGGCATTGCCAAGAATCGTTGCATCTATAATGGAGAACAACCAGACTCCAGAGGGCATCAGAGTTCCGAAGGTTCTTGTTCCTTACTGCGGCTTCGAGATGCTCGACGACAAAAATTTCGACTAAAAGAAACGAAAAAACATAAGCGGTCGCGAATTAACACGAGGTTGTGCCTGTTCGTGACCGTTTTTTCATAATATAGGATAACAAAAAGACAACCAACAAACAAAAGATATATTAACAAACAAACTTATGAACAAAATTGTAAGCAAAGTACAGTTTTCAGAGAAAGTCTTCAAACTTGAAGTTGAGGCTCCACTAATTGCAAAGTCAAGAAAGGCCGGTCATTTCGTAATCGTCCGCGTTGACAAGAACGGAGAGCGTATGCCTCTCACCATTGCCGGCTCGGACGTGGAGAAAGGCACAATCACACTCGTTATCCAGACTGTGGGTCTTTCGTCTTCTAAACTTTGCAAACTGAACGCTGGCGACGACATCGAGGATGTTGTAGGTCCTCTTGGTCAGGCAACTCACATCGAGAACTTTGGCACAGTTGTTTGTGCCGGCGGTGGCGTGGGCGTTGCTCCTATGCTTCCTATCATTCAGGCACTCAAGGCTGCCGGAAACAAGGTGATTGCAGTTCTTGCTGGACGTAGCAAGGAACTCATCATTCTTGAAGATGAGGTTCGCAAGAGTTCAGACGAAGTAATCATCATGACCGATGATGGCTCATACGGAACAAAGGGACTTGTAACCGAAGGTATCGAGAGCGTTATCAAGCGCGAGAAGGTTGACAAGTGTTTCGCCATCGGCCCTGCAATCATGATGAAGTTCTGCTGTCTTCTTACAAAGAAATATGAGATTCCTACCGACGTATCGCTCAACACTATCATGGTTGACGGTACTGGTATGTGTGGTGCATGCCGTATCACCGTGGGCGGAAAGACTAAGTTCGTATGCGTAGACGGACCAGAGTTCGACGGTCATCAGGTTGATTTCGACGAGATGTTCAAGCGCATGGGCGCATTCAAGGACATCGAGAAGGAGGAGATGAAGAAACTCGAGGCATCGGTTAATGCTGCCGGCGCATCGGTTGCCGCATCAATGGTTAAGCCTGAACTTGCAGCCAAGGCTGAGAAGATGAAGCAGGACACTCCGCTTAGCGAACTTACCGACCGTAACGCCGAGTGGCGCAACGAACTGCGCAAGAGCATGAAGCCAAAAGACCGCACAGCCATCGAGCGTTGCGTTATGGGCGAACTCGACCCGGTTTATCGTGCAACAACACGCGTTGAGGAGGTGAACATCGGTCTTACCGAGGAGCAGGCTCTTACCGAGGCTAAGCGTTGTCTCGACTGCGCTAACCCTACTTGTATGGAAGGCTGTCCAGTAAGCATCAACATTCCTTCGTTCATCAAGAACGTAGAGCGCGGCGAGTTCCTCGAGGCTGCAAAGGTTATCAAGGCCACTTCTGCCCTTCCTGCCGTTTGTGGTCGTGTTTGTCCGCAGGAAAAGCAATGCGAGAGCAAGTGTATGCACCTTAAGATGGGTCATCAGGCTGTTGCCATCGGTAACCTTGAGCGTTTCGTTGCCGACTTTGAGCGCGAGAGCGGTAAGATTGCCCTTCCTGAGATTGCTGCATCTAACGGAAAGAAGGTTGCCGTTGTAGGTTCAGGTCCTGCTGGTCTGGCATTTGCAGGCGATATGGCTAAGTTCGGTTACGACGTAACTGTTTACGAGGCACTTCACGAGATTGGCGGTGTGCTTAAATATGGTATTCCTGAATTCCGTCTGCCAAACAAGATTGTAGACGTTGAGATTGAGAACCTTCAGAAGATGGGCGTTAAGTTTGTTAAGGACTGCGTCATCGGAAAGACTATAAGCGTTGACGACCTTGAGAAGGAGGGCTTCGACGGAATCTTCGTTGCATCGGGCGCAGGTCTGCCTAACTTCATGAACATTCCGGGCGAGAACAGCATCAACATCATGTCATCTAACGAGTATCTTACTCGCGTGAACCTGATGGATGCCTCAAACTCAGCAACAGATACTCCTATCAACAAGGCTAAGAGCGTGATGATTGTAGGTGGCGGTAACACAGCTATGGACTCTTGCCGTACAGCAAAGCGTCTGGGCGCAGAAAAGGTATTCATCGTATACCGTCGTTCTGAGCAGGAGATGCCGGCACGTCTTGAGGAGGTTAAGCACGCCAAGGAAGAGGGCATCGAGTTCATGACTCTTCACAACCCTATCGAATATATTGCCGATGAGAAGGGCGCAGTTAAGCAGGTTGTCCTTCAGGTTATGGAACTTGGCGAGCCTGATGCTTCTGGCCGCCGTTCACCTGTTCCTGTTGAGGGCAAGACTGTTACTCTCGACATCGACATGGCTATCGTTGCCGTTGGTGTATCGCCAAACCCAATCGTTCCTACATCTATCGCAGGCTTGGAACTTGGCAGAAAGAACACCATCGCCGTAAACGAGCAGATGCAGAGCAGCCACGCTGGTTTGTATGCCGGTGGCGATATTGTTCGTGGTGGCGCAACTGTTATCCTTGCCATGGGCGACGGACGTAGAGCCGCAGCCAACATGCACGAGCAGTTGAGCAAGTAACATTTTGAACTTAAATAAAATCAGAAGGCTGGAGGATTCAATTCTTCAGCCTTTTTTATTTTAGAACTGACAGAAATCGTTTTTGCTAATATTGAACATCACAACCAACTTAAAGCATCGGCACTACCCTATTTTGAAACAAACAAACACATATATTGTAACAGAACAACGCCGAAATCCATGTTTTTATCGCTATTTTTGTCTCCCGAAAAATTAAGACTTTAATCAGAAAACCATAGAAAAAAACAGGATGAAAAGATTTTACACTTTCTTATTTGCATTTGTCTGCACCATTGTTTCGGTAATGGCGCAGGCCGATTATTGCATCAGATTTTACGAACCGAAAAAACAGGCTAACATCTGGGAATCGCAAGCCCAGTATGTACTAAGCCAGCCTCTTACAAAGGGTAACAACTATACCTTAACAATGAAGATTAAGGCTTCTGGCAACATGAATATCTGCTTCTGGCCCATCGACACAAAGAGCACAAACCGCAACGAATGGGGCAACAGCGCCGATGTTCAGTATCTTGACCAGAAAAGCATAACAACCCAATGGGATGTGTACACATGGAAGTTCAAGGCCGATTTTCCGCTGGACGAACTGGATTTTATGTTTGGCGGAAACGAGGGTTATCTCTACTTCGATGACGTTGTTCTGAAGGACGACAACATAGGCGTAAACTACATTATAAACGGCGATTTTGCAAAGCCCGAGACCGACGGATGGCAGACGGTTAGCTACTCTTCGGTTAAGTACGAGATTGTTGATGCCGGCAACGGTAAGCCAGTTGTCATCACTCCCGAAGAGCCGATTGTTCCGGACAACTATCCTCTTGCCGAACAAGGCGACCCAAAATTTCACATTTACTTATGCTTCGGTCAGTCGAACATGGAAGGCAACGCGGCAATAGAGGCTGTTGACAAGACAAACGTTCCGGAACGATTCAAGATGATGGCAGCCGTAAACTACAACTCGCCAAAGCGCGAGATGGGCAAATGGTACACGGCCGTTCCGCCTTTGTGCCGCGAGAATACGGGTCTTACGCCAGCCGACTATTTCGGTCGCACGCTTGTTGAGAAACTTCCGTCGGACATTAGCGTGGGCGTGATAAACGTGGCTGTTGGCGGCGCAAAAATAGAGCTTTTCATGGAGGAGTTCAAGGACGAATATATAAAGAATGAAGCCGAATGGTTTAAGAACTACTGCAAGCAATACAACAACGACCCGTTCGGCAGACTTGTTGAACTGGGCAAGGAAGCACAGAAATCGGGCGTGATAAAAGGTATTCTGCTGCATCAGGGCGAGAGCAACTGCGGTCAGTCCGACTGGGCTGAAAAGGTTGCGAAAGTTTACAAACGCCTCTGCTGGAAACTCGGTCTCGACCCTAACGACGTTCCGTTGCTTGCCGGCGAGACTCTCTATTCAGAAAGCGGCGGAGCATGTTCATGGCACAACATAGCGGCCTTGCCAAAGTTGCCAGAGGTTCTGCCAAACGCATACATCATTTCTGCCAAAGATTTGCCGGGAAACGACTCTTTCCATTTCACTTCTGCCGGCTATCGCGAACTTGGCAAACGCTATGCCGAAAAGATGCTCAGCCTGCTTGCTACCGACGGTATCGTGTCTCCTCTTGCAGCCGATGCAGACGAAACTTACGACTGCACTCTCGGCGACGACAGTATGTACAATCTCGACGGAACAGTCTGCAAGAATCCGCAACCGGGCACAATTGTAATCAAAAACGGAAAGAAAATAATTATCAAATAATACTTGCTTCATAATAACCAATATCGCTTGTACACTCGTGAGAATGTGCAAGCGATTTTTTTCTATTATTTCAAGAACTTAGACCCATTTTTTATATAAAATCCAGTAGATTGCTCATTAACAATCTTTCGCCCTTTAATATCATAAGAGGAAGTTCGTTTTTTATTCTGCTCCACATTCACGACACGTGTCGTTACATCTTTTTGGAGTCTAATTGTACAATCTCCCTTATATGTCTTTAACACCAAAGATGTGTTTGTCAATTCATCTATTATAAAACGAAAAGAATACGCATCATCAGCTATTATATGCAACTTATTGCCATTACTTATAAAGAAATCGACAAGATAACGATCCCGCGGAGTTAAAGAAGCATAAGATGCATTATTGGTTTCAACAACTCCTTTTATTACACCCGGGACAACCTGCCAATAATCGTAAATTTTATCATCATATAAAGTAGTCTCTTCCAAAACCAACTCTTCGAAGTTTGTAATTCCCAAAGGTAAATTTCCCGTGATATTTTCAATCTTCCATGTTCCAGACAACATAACTTCATCAAACGTCTGTGCATTTACACTTGATGTAAAAATAAGAATTAAAAGAAATAGTATTTTTCTCATATATTTATTAAGATTTAAATGAAACAAATTCTTATTTTGCAAAAGTATAAAAATCAAGTTACAAAAAAGCCCCAAAACATAAAAAAATCTCCGCGACACTTACCAAAGAAGCATCGCGGAGAAAATTTAGGAATAAAAAACAGTAATAAAACGGATGTCTATTTCTTTTTGATTACCACTTGCCAATAGCCCTCGCTCGTCTGAGTCTGCGACAGAACTGTGTGTCCCTCGAGTTTTACAGAACCCGGCACATTCTCAATTGGCTTGCCGTCGTCGAGAAGAATTTCGAGCGTATCGCCCGACTTGAGCGTGGCAAGTTCGAGCTTTGTGCGGACGAAATTCATTGGGCAGAGAACGCCGCGCAAATCCTTCGAGCGAGTGTATTCTGATTTCGTCTCCGGCTCGGCTTTCGTCTCTGGCTCGGCCACTGATTGAGGAGCAGCAGAAGGTTTTTCGTCTGGCTTCTTGAATTGGAGCGCATCGTCCATGCTGAGATAGAGGGCGTTGACGGCATCTGCCAAGGCATTTGCCTGCGCCGAGTCGTATGTTCCGCCCTTGCCATCTGCCTTTGCCTTTAGGACAAGCGACTTGAACGACGCATCTATATATCCGGCATCGATGAAATGCTCGATGAAAGCATCGAACACCTCGGACGGCTGCTGAGGGTCGAGTCCGCGAGTAACCAACAACATTCGGCTGGCGTGGAAGATTACGGCATAATCGTCCTTGCCCTGTGCTTCCTTGATGTACTGCTGGTCTACTGTAATCATATCGTATATTCCGGCAGAACACTCTGGTTTTCCGCGCTTTGTAACGCTGAACACCTCATCGCTCTCGAAGTCGAAATAATAGTTTTTATCCTCGCTGAAGAGCGGCACATTCTGATATTTTGCAACAATCTTCGCAACCGTCTTGCGTCCTGCCGACGAGCGAATCCACTTTCCGAAGTTAATCTCTACGCCGATATTCTCGGCAAGGTCGGCTATCTCGTTGAACTTGGCTACGAGGTCGGCAACAAAGCGCGGAACATTATATGCCGCGATGTTTCCGATGCTCTCGGCAAGTGCTGGAGAATCGACGTAATTTGCTCCGACATAGACCTGATAAGCCGGATAGACATGGTCGGTATGCAGAACCTTTCCAACAAAGCCGAGGTCTGCCCACAAAGGCTGTCCGCAAAGGTTTGGACATCCCGATATGTTTATGCGGGCATCGTCGAGATGGTCGAGAGACAAACCGCTATCTTCGAGCGACTTGTAAATGGCGTTGGCAAGTCCTTTTGACAGACAGATGCCAAGACGGCAAGTATCGGCTCCCGTACACGAAACGATATTATTGAGTACCAGCGGCTTTCGGTAATCAGCAGAAAAATCGTCGAGAAGTTTCTCAAACTCGGCAAAAGCCGAATCTGGAATGTTGCGGAAACGGATATTCTGCCTTGTTGTAAAGCGTACGGTATGATTTCCGAATCTGTCGGCAAACTCAAGAATTGCCTTCAGTTTATCGAGCTGTGCCTCATCGTCGAGCCAGACATTGCCCAGCTTGAACGGCAGAACGACGGTTCTGTCGCCCTCCTTGCTATGCGGAAAATCATCGGGGCGGACATCGAGCGTCTTGCCCGACTTTTTAGCCTCCTCTACATACTTGTCGATAAGGCGGAACGTTTCTTCCTTGCCTAACTTATAGAAAATGAAACGGATGCGTGCTTTATACTTATCCTTTCGGTTTCCGTTTTCGTTGAAGAATGTCTTCAAGCCTTTTACAAGTGAATACAAATCCTCTGCCGGAAGGAAATCCTTGTAGAGCCAGCCAACGCTCGGCTTGCTGCCAGCTCCGCCGCCAACGTAGACCTTGAATCCGCGGCGGCCGTCCTTAATCTGCGCCACCAATCCAACATCGTTTATTCCGGCGTAGTCTATGAATTTATCGTCAGAAGAGAAGGCGATTTTCATCTTTCGCGGCATGGTGTACGAATCGCTTTCGGGCACAACGGCATCGGTAAGAGCCATGGCGTATGGCGTTGTGTCGAACACCTCGTCGTTGCTGATGCCCGAGAACTCGCTAACCAGAATGTTGCGGACGGTATTTCCGCCGCCGCCCTTTGTTGCCAGTCCAACAGACTGAAGCTGCTGAAGAACCGTCTGAACGCTATCGAGCTGAAGGTTGAGAATCTGAACCTCGGCGCGAGTGGTAATGTGCAGAAGGTTAGAGCCGTTGGATTTGGCTATGTCGATAACCTTCAAGAGCTGCTTTGGAGTGATTACTCCGCCTGTGGCGCGCACGCGAGCCATATAGACTTCGTTCTTGCGCTGCTCATAGACTCCAAGCGGCACTCTGAAAGCCTTGAACTCGACTGGCGAAACATCGCCTTTACGATAGCCGCCCGACAAGCGGCCGAACTTGTCAATATCTTGTGTTAATGTATCTGGAATTTTATACATAATCTTATCGTTTATGAAGTCCACACTCCTTGTGTTCTGGATTCTCCCACCACCATCGGCCGGCGCGAATGTCCTCGCCCTCACTTATGGCGCGCGTACAAGGCTGGCAGCCTATCGACGGAAAACCTTGGTCGTGCAGTTTATTGTACGGCACACGGTTCTCACGAATGTACTTCCACACATCGTCCTCGCTCCATCGTGCCAGCGGATTGACCTTTATCAGACCGTTGTTGGCATCCCACTCAACCACGTCGATGTTGCTTCGGGTTACAGACTGAGACGCACGCAGACCGCAAATCCACACGTCGAGGGTTGAGAGAGCGCGCAGAAGCGGCTCAATCTTTCGGCATCGGCAGCAAGCCTTGCGAAGTTCTACGCTCTGGTAAAAGGCATTCACACCGTTCTCGCGGACATACTGCTCAACGCCCTCGTGGTTTGGCGAGTAGACTTCTATTTTTATGTCGTATTTGTCGTTTGTCTTGTCAATCAACTGATAGCACTCTGGAAAAAGCCGCCCCGTGTCTATTGTAAAGACTCTCACCTCTTCGGGATGCGGCAAAACCTTCTTTGCCACCTTCGAGATGATTGCCGTTAGCACTTGGTCTTCGAGTCCGAGGCTCGATGCCAGCGCGATGCGGTTGCCGTATTGCGGAAGAAAGTACGCCAGAATCTCCTCGGGAGTACTTTCAGCAAAGCGTTCGTTTAATTGTGAAACTATTTCTTCGTTTGACATAGATTCTATAACAGTTTTATCCAACAATCATGCCTGCGCCTACGGTTTCGTTCGTGCCTTCATCTATGAACACGAGCGAGCCTGTTGTGCGGTTTTCGGCATACAAATCGAACGCCAAAGGCTTTGACAGTTTCAACTTTATCTTTGCTATATCGTTCATCTTCACCTCTTTATCATCAAAGTTATTTTCAAGTGTGTTGATGTTTACCTTGTATTCAACCTCGCCCACAACGCCCTGAAGTTCGTCGGATGTGTGGCGGATGATGTACTTCTGGCGCAACTGCAACGGACGATGGTTGAGCCAGCACACAAGCAGTTCAATCTGGTTTGAAACCGTTGGAAGTTCGTTAGTCTTTACAATCAGACTGCCGCGGCTCACATCAACATCGTCGGCAAGCGAGATGCTTACGCTCTGCGACGAGCGAGCCTCATCAACCTGATTCGTACCCTCATCTATCCGCGACACGACCGATTCGGTCTGCGACGGAAGAATCGTAACCTTGTCGCCAACCTTTATCCTTCCGCCAGATATTCTGCCGGCATAGGCGCGATAATCGGGCCACTCGGCTGTTTGAGGGCGGATAACGTACTGAACCGGAAAGCGGAACTGTGCCTCGTCGGCACCTTGCTTTAGCGGAATGTTCTCGAGCAGATGAAGGAGCGTCTCGCCCTGATACCACGGCGTATTCTCCGACGGATTGACGACGTTGTCGCCCTTCAGGGCTGAAATAGGGATGAAGAAGACGTTCTTCAGACCAAGCACATCGGCAATCTTGGCATATTCGGCACGGATATTATCGTACACTTCCTTCGAGAAGTCTACGAGATCCATCTTGTTTATCGCCACCACAACATAGTCAATCTTCAGCAGAGATGCGATGTAAGAATGGCGTTTTGTCTGCTCAATTATGCCGTTGCGCGCATCTACCAAGATGATGGCTGCATCGGCGGTTGATGCTCCAGTAACCATGTTTCGGGTGTACTCTATGTGTCCCGGAGTGTCGGCTATGATGAATTTTCGCTTAGGAGTTGCAAAATAGCGGTAGGCAACATCTATCGTGATTCCCTGCTCGCGCTCGGCACGGAGTCCGTCGGTTAGCAGAGCCAGATTAACCTCGGCGTTGCCAAGACGTTCTGAAGCCGCCTCTACAGCCTGCAACTGGTCTTCGAAGATTGATTTTGAATCGTATAGCAATCGGCCAATCAAGGTGGATTTTCCGTCGTCCACGCTTCCGGCGGTGGTAAAGCGCAACAGTTCCATGTCGAGATATCCGTTGCCGCTTTTCTTATTCTTTATTTCGCTCATTTGTAATGTCTTATTTTTTGTTTGTTACTGATTAGAAATAGCCCGATTTCTTTCGGTCTTCCATTGCCGTTTCGGAGCGTTTGTCGTCGGCTCTTCCGCCGCGCTCGGTTACTCGGCTTGTCGCAATCTCATCGATAATCTCTTCGAGGCTGTTGGCCTCTGAAACCGTTAGACCGGTACATGTTATGTCGCCGATGGTGCGGCATCTAACGCGCTTGCGCACAACCGTTTCGTTAGGTTTCAGTTGCATAAACGGATAGTGAGCCAGCCAAACGCCGTCGCGCTCAAACACATCGCGTTCGTGAGTGTAGTATAGCGACGGAAGGGCTATTTTCTCTTGCAGAATGTACTGCCAAACATCAATTTCTGTCCAGTTTGATATTGGGAACACGCGGAAATGCTCGTCGAGATTCTTCTTTCCGTTGAAGATGTTCCACAACTCAGGACGCTGGTTCTTCGGATTCCATTGTCCAAACTCGTCGCGATGGCTGAAGAAGCGTTCCTTTGCGCGAGCCTTTTCCTCGTCGCGGCGCGCACCTCCAAGAGCGGCATCGAACTTATACTTTTCGAGCGTGTCGAGCAGCGTAACGGTCTGCAACTTGTTTCGCGATGCGTTGTAGCCTTTCTCCTCAACCACTCTGCCCTCGTCTATACTCTGCTGCACCGAGCCGACAATCAGTTTAACGCCAAGGCGTTTAACCAACTCGTCTCTGAACTCGATAGTCTCTACAAAGTTATGACCGGTGTCTATGTGCAGAAACGGAAAAGGTATGGGCGCAGGATAGAACGCCTTGTATGCAAGGTGAGCCATAACAATCGAATCCTTACCTCCCGAAAACAGCAATACCGGCTTCTCGAACTGAGCAGCAACCTCGCGGATTACGAATATCGCCTCGGACTCTAATTCCTTTAAATGTGTGATTTTTTCTGACATCTTTTTACTGTTTTTATCATTAAGTTCCTAAGTCTGAAACATCCGTCTTTTCCTTCATTCAGTCCCAAACTTTCAACGATGCAAAATTACATTCCAATCGCCACTCCCGAAATAGCCTTCGGAGGGCATTTATGTAACATAAATATGTTATGATTCAGATTTTGTTCTTCGAGAAATGGCGCATGATGAATCGTCCCGAAAGACTGAGTACCAAGATGATAGCCGTAAGAAGAACAGCCGCCGCGTATGCCCTGTTCCTGACCTCGACCTGAGGCACGGACAGTTGGAAGAAGATTGAGAGCGGAAGCGTTGCTGCCTTGTCGGTGAGCGATTCGGGAATGTTGTCGGTAAATCCGGCGGTAAACATCACTCCGGCGGCATCGCCCATCGCCCTGCCTACCGACAAGAGCGTGGCTGTGGCTATTGCCGGAGCAATCTGCCTAACAACAACCCAGATGGTCTCTATTCGAGTTGCGCCAAGCGAATAGGCTGCCTCGAGCAAGTCCTTCGGAATGTTGCGCGCCACCTCGTCCATACTTCTGATAAGGATTGGGATTATAAGCAGCGTCTCTACGATGATTCCGCCAAGGAGCGACGCCCTTATCCCGACGGCAATCATTATGGTAAAGGCAAATGCGCCATAGACGATGCTCGGAATTCCGAAAAGGACATCGAACGCCAGCCGGGCAACGTATGCAAAGCGCGAATTCGACTTCAGATACACGTTAAGGTAGAAAACTACCGGAATGCTTATAACAAGCGCGATGGCGGTTGCCCCGAGAACGATGTAGAGCGAGCCCACGATGGCGTTGAGAAAGCCGCCTTCCTTGCCTATGTAAAAGCCCGAGCCGGGCAGAGACGTAACCATGTCCCAAGTAAGCACCGGCAATCCTTCGGAAAAGATGCTCCACAAAACGCTTGCCACAAAGCCGAAGACGATGAGCAGCGACAGATACATCAGCGTTCTGAAAATATATTCTTCTATGTATTTCATTCTACTTTTATGCTTTTAAGATACAGGCGCGCCACCAAGTTAAACAGCAGCACGACGAAAAACAAGATGAAGGCGGCAAACATCAAAGCCGACTCGTAAAGCGGCAGAGAAAGCATCTCGCCGTAGTTGTTGGCTATAAGTGCCGGAATTGGATAGCAGGCATCGAGCAGCGAATTTGGAATGATGATGAGGTTTCCGCACACCATCAGCACGGCTATCGTTTCGCCAAGGGCACGGCTCACGGCAAGCACCACCGACGCCACGATGCCCGGCAGTCCCTTGCGCAGAACGATGTGCTTTGTTGTCTGCCAACGTGTTGCACCGAGAGCCAGAGAAGCCTCGCGAAGTTCGCGGCTCACGTTGCCAAAAATCTCGACAAAAAGGCTGATGAGCAGCGGCAGAACCATAACGCTCAACACCACCGCACCCGACAACAGCGTGTAGCCCGACGTAACCGTACCTACGGCAGGACCGACGATATCGCTCACTATCGGCACGATGACGAGCGTTCCCCACACGCCGTAGATTACCGACGGCAGCGAAGCCAGAATGTCGAGCAGAGGATAGATGTACCTGCGCACAACGCTCCTACTGTATTCGGTAAGCAGAATAGCCATAAGGAGCGAGATGGGCAGGGCTATGGCTATGGCAACGCCCGTAACGTAGAACGTGCCCACGATGAATGCCAAGAATCCGAACTTGTTGTTCATAGGCCTCCACTCGGATGTGGTGAGGAGGTCGGAAAGCGTATGCTCATGAATGATGTCGGATGATTTCAGCCAAAGCCCGACAGCCATGGCAATAACCATGAGCATCGAAAAAAGCGTAAAGCCAGTCATCAGTCCGCCGGCAACCTTGTCTTTTGCAATTCTGTAGTTCATAGCCATCTCCTCCACCAAGGTTTACGTTCAACTTTAATCAGAGGTGCGCCGCCCTCGCCGTATATTGCCACCAGATGGTCTGAATAGGCAAAGTCGAGTGTCTTCCACGAGTCGGGCAGATGCGCAATGCTGCGGCTGAAGATGCTGCTGCCCGTAACCACGCTTATCTCACCTCTCAACACGTCGCGCGCCTGAATCTTGCCCTCGCTGCGATAACTATTCGGAACAGGTTCGCCACCACGCATCACGGCGTAGTTGCTTGCGCCGCACAGCGTTCCGTACTTCTTTACTGCGAGATAGAGAGCCTGAAGGGCGTTCGATTTCAGATAATCGGCTCCGTCCATGTAGACTATCCACTCGCCCGATGTCAACTCAAGCCCCTTGTGCCGGGCACTCCACAACGGAACCTCGGCATCAAGACGGACATATCTCATCCGTCTGTCGAACAGATACGACCGCACCTGAAACTCGCTCGCATCCGTCGAGGCATTATCAATTATGATGCACTCCCATTGCTGCACGGTTTGCGCCACAAGCGACTGGAGTGCCGAGATAATGCTCTTTTCCTGATTGTGTAATGTTAAAATGATACTAATCATTATCTTTCTTTATTACTGATTTTGGTTGCAAAGGTAGACATACGGCAACACACATACAATCGCCATGAATAGCCATAAGCATAGCATATTTATGTTATTGACAGCAATGTTTTTTATGCCTATTTTTGCACCGAAAAAACATAATAAAACGACAATGAAAGATTTTAACCCAACACAAAAATTCGACAAAATCGAGCACAACGGTCTGGAGGTCAGAAACCTGAACATCCACATCGGCGATGTTCATATACTTAAAGATGTGAACGTAACTATTCCGAAGAACAAGATAACATGTATCATCGGTCCGTCGGGCTGCGGAAAGAGTACGCTTCTGCGAACCTTCAACCGCATCATCGACACGACCGAGGGCGTGAAGATTGACGGCGACGTACTCTTTGGCAACCACAACATCGTAAAGTCGCACGGCAGCAAGCTGATAGAGCTTCGCCGGCACATCGGTCTTGTTCCGCAGCGTCCGTGCCCTCTGCCTATGTCTATATTCGACAATATAGCCTACGGATGCCGCATACACGGAATAAGGAACAAGGAGAAACTGAATGCCATTGTTGAGCATTATCTGCGCAACATCGGCCTGTGGGACGAGGTTAAGGAACGTCTGCACACGCCGGCATCGCGTCTGTCGGGCGGACAGCAGCAACGTCTGTGTCTGGCGCGCTCGCTCGCCGTCGAGCCGTCGGTTCTGCTGGCTGACGAGAGTACATCGGCTCTCGACCCTATTTCATCAAAAAAGGTAGAGCAACTTTTCGTCGACCTAAAACGCGACTACACCATCGTAATCGTTACGCACACGCTCCAGCAGGCGCAGCGAATTGCCGACAACGTAATCTTCATGTATCTTGGCGAGGTTATTGAACAGGGCACGGCGCAAGAGGTCTTCAACAATCCGCAGAAAGAACTTACAAAGCGATACCTTAACGGAGCATTCTCTTAAAAAAATCTAATCAGAAAAAACCATGAGCATAGCAAATTCTCTTACCGAAATAATTGGCAGAACGCCACTCCTTAGGCTCAACAGATTCTCGGCAGACAGCGGAATAGTAAACCCGATTGTGGCAAAGATCGAATCGTTCAACCCGGGCAGGAGCGTGAAAGACCGCATAGCCCTTGCCATGATTGAAGATGCCGAGAAGAAGGGCGTGCTAAACGCCGGCGACACGATAATTGAGCCAACATCGGGCAACACCGGAATAGGTCTCGCGCTTGTATGTGCCGTAAAAGGCTATCATCTCATACTCACGATGCCCGAGACGATGTCGATAGAACGCCGCAACATCGTAAAGGCCTACGGCGCAGAAGTTGTTCTTACCGACGGCAAGGACGGAATGGTTGGCTCGATAAAGGCGGCGAAGAGGCTGCACGATGCCATTCCCAACTCCATCATTCTGCAACAGTTCGAAAACAAGGCAAACCCAAACTGCCACTTCGAGACAACAGGCCCTGAACTGTGGCAGCAGACGGGCGGCAACATAGACATCTTCATTGCCGGCGTCGGAACAGGCGGAACAGTTAGCGGCATAGCCCGATTCCTGAAATCGCAGAACTCAAAGATAAAGGTGTATGCCGTTGAGCCGAGCACATCGGCGGTACTTAACGGCAAGCCAAGCGGCCCGCATAAAATTCAGGGTATTGGCGCAGGCTTCATTCCAAAGACGTACAACGAGAATTTTATAGACGATGTCCTCGACATAGACAACGACGAAGCCATCGTTGCCAGCCGCGAACTTGCCACAAAAGAGGGTCTCCTGCTTGGCATCAGCTCGGGAGCGGTGGCGCGCGCCGCACAGATAATAGCGCAGAAGTCCGAGAACAACGGAAAGAACATCGTCACGCTCTTTCCCGACACGGGCGAACGCTATCTCTCCACAACGCTCTTTGCCTACGACGAATATCCGCTATAAGAGCGCTTACGTCAGCCCGTTCGGAGGGAGTTTGTTGGCAAAGCGAATTCCCTCCTATTTTAGCCGATTTATTGAACTGAATATCAAGCCGAATTCGACGTTCGAACTTTGTTCGCTTGCTACCGAAGGGACTCCACCGTTCAGCCGAATTTCCGAATTCGGCTTGAGCAAAATCGGGAATTTGTAATTCCCACCGCTAAAAAAATCCGTATCACACAAGTACCGTTTTATACATAACATCTTGTCGCACAGCGACAAGGCGAGTTGCATACTCGCGTATTTTGATGCTGCGGAATTGCAAATTCGGCAGGACGGGGGAAACCGAAGCGACCATAGGTCGAGCGGCAAATTCCGCAGAACGGGAAGTGCCCCAAACTACAAATTGGCTAAGCAAAGGCAAGCTACCATTTTATCTCGCCCTTCATATCCTCAAAGTCTACGGCTTCGTCGGTTTGGAGATTTTCGGCTGAATATTTTTCTACGGCTTCGGTATCCTCGGTATAGAAGAACATTTCGGCTTGGAGCATGTCGGGCATCCAGAGCGAGAAGATTTTGCCTTTTACGCCGCAGATTGGCAGGAACTCGTTGAAAGCCTTTAACAATGCATCTGTATCTATATAGTCGCTTCCGTCAGGAGTGAACTCGACTGCCTTTCTGCCTTTCTTCAAACTGATGCTGCCGCTCAACGTGTGCTCAACAATGGTGAACTTGCGGACATCGGCAAGCGAGAGAATATCGACAATAAGGTTGGAATAGTCTTCGAGGCTGTCGATGCACTCGGCATCGAGGACGCAAGCGTGCTCAATGTGCGCCACCTGCTTTATTTCTTCGAACAACGGAATATCGCTATCTTCGTAGGTTGGGGCTGGCTTCTTGTTGTTTACCTTCTTTGTTATATCGACCTTCTCCAATTCGGTTTCTGACATCGGAACACCGCAGAATGTCTTTTCCGGCTCGCCTTCAACCTCTTCGAGAACGTGAAGAACGCTTGTAATTACATCGTAAAGATAAATCTTTCCGTCAATAAACTTTGGCACACAATTCTCGTATGCAATATCGTAAAACCTGTGGAAGTATTTAAACTGTCCCGTTTCGGGGTCTATTGCCGCCAAAAGCGTCAATCCGCTATCGTACAACATGCGCCAAAGCAAACCGTTATGAATTGTGAGTTTATCTCCTGATGGTCTAACCTCGTGCCCATTTATTGAAAGAGGGGGAAGTTCGCCATTATAATCATACAAACAAAGCTCTCCGTTGTCCAAGTCTATACGATAAAAAATAGAATTATAGCTTTCATACCCATAATGACCTATAATTTGCATTGAACGGTATGCCATGTATATAGTTTTCCAAACTATTTTTCCACACATTGTCATTCGGACTATACCAACCGATGTTACAATAATCATGTCATCTTCATACGGCATTATCTTGTACAATCGCATTTCACGAGAAGTATAATCTGAATAAATCTTTTGAACTTCTTCTTCTGGGAAAACATCATCTATTGCTATATGAAGAATAATCTCCATAGCATCATTCTTCATCTCAAGAATGTACAAGTTGTGATAATCTTTGCAAACCCAAAAACTATTCTTATCATAACAAATATCAAATTCTCCAATAGAATTCATCATCTTTGTCACGCCGCAAGTGGTTTTGTTATATTTGAAGACTAAGTTTTTGTTATACAGAAATATATAACAAGAACAGTCATAGACATCAAATGTATATATATCATCACAAAATACTTCTAAGACCTCCTTAAATTCAGGCAATAAAAAAAAATGCACTTCATTTTTTTCGTAATCGAAAATCAGTAAACAATCTCCAATCCATTTGTAACCAATATCGCCTTCGTAACTATATTTTTCAATAATTAGGAAATCATTCAATCGGGCCTTACAAATGATTGTTTCATTTTCTTTTTTGCCCTTCTTTCTAAAATAAGCAAAACCGTTATTTATCGGTATACCACCAAGTTCACTACGATGTTGTAAGATTTCTATTAATTTCATTCTTCAAAAGTTTCTAATTTAAATATTTTTTCAAATTACTCTCTTTCTGATAATTTTTTATATAGTTCATCAGCAGAGTTGATTTTCTCTACCGTTCTGCCGAATTTGTCGCTCGACCTATGGTCGCTCTTACCTTTGCATCGGATTATAGATAATGTTCTAAATGTCCGATGTTAAACATCGTATAAATTTAGTTCATGCGGCAACAATTTTGTAGTTTCGCTAGAGATTGTGGCCGTGGAGGGCGAGAGCATTGTGTCGCTAGGTAAGCCGTCTGACTATATCGTTAGCAAGACCTTCGTCCGCCCTCCTTTTAAAGTCTTTAGAGTCTGAACATAGAATCGTAGCACGTCGCTGGACGATGCAGTGTCCGACAAGAGTGAAGTCGAGGAAGGCTTTGGCTATAGTCTGAACTTTAGTTATTA
>NZ_JNKX01000046.1:0-29119 GCF_000702225.1 Bacteroides sp. Ga6A2
CAAAGCGTCCGATAGAACCGGAAGCCGTCTTCGGACAGATGAAATACAACATGCAGTACAAGCGCTTCCGTCACTTCGGCAAGGGCAAGGTCACCATGGACTTTGCCTTCTTCGCCATAGCCTTTGACATCAAGAAAATGGCTGCCGTGATGAGAAAACAGGCACAGAACGGTCTCTCAAAGGCTGTTTTTATACCGATATACCGACTATATAACGCAAAATGCGGCTTCGTGGGTGCTTGTGACAGATTTTACATCAAAAAAGTAGCGTAGAAGGAATCTTTCCACGCCGTGCCTGTAAAAAAACAAATAAGAGGATGTGCCTATTTTGACACACCCTCATTTCGTTTTATATCAGTTTCTCTTTCAGAAACATTCCGGTGTACGATTTTTCGCATTTAGCTATTTCTTCGGGAGTTCCTGTGGCAACGACAGAGCCGCCGTTGTTTCCGCCCTCGGGACCCATGTCTATGATGTAGTCGGCGCACTTAATCACATCCATGTTATGCTCGATGATGATGATTGTATGGCCACGTTCGATTAGGGCGTTGAATGCTTCGAGCAGTTTCTTGATGTCGTGAAAGTGCAAGCCAGTCGTCGGCTCGTCGAAGATGAAGAGCGTCGGACTCGTCTTTTCGATACTCAGGAAGTACGAAAGTTTTACGCGCTGGTTCTCACCGCCCGAAAGCGTTGACGAACTCTGCCCCAATTTGATGTAACCCAGTCCCACGTCTTGCAGAGGCTTCAGTTTCTTCACTATTTTTGTCTGCTTGTGCTCGGCAAAGAATTCAATAGCCTGATTCACAGTCATGTTAAGAATATCGTAAATATTCTTGTTGTGGAATTTCACTTCGAGCACATCGTTCTTGAAACGCTTGCCGTGGCACGATTCGCACGTAAGCGTAAGGTCAGCCATAAACTGCATCTCGATTGTAACAGTGCCTTCGCCCTTACATTCCTCGCATCGTCCGCCCTCGGTATTGAACGAGAAATAGCTTGGCGCGTAGCCCATCTGCTTGGCAAGCGGCTGGTCGGAAAAGAGTTTTCTGATTTCGTCGTATGCCTTCAGGTAGGTTACGGGATTGCTTCGGGTTGACTTTCCGATTGGATTTTGGTCGACGAACTCGACCGATTTTATCTGATTCAAGTCGCCCTCGAGCGATGCGTATTCGCCCGGACGGTCGCATTGTTCGTCGAAATGACGCTTCAGCGCGCGATAGAAGACATCGCGAACAAGCGTAGACTTGCCCGAGCCGCTCACGCCCGTTACAACCGTCATCACGTTGAGCGGAAACTTAACGTCGATGCCATTCAGGTTGTTGTGGCGCGCGCCTTTAATCTCTATGTAGTTGTTCCATCTTCTGTGGCTCATCGGAACAAGAATCTTGTCTTCTCCGCTTAGATATTTCACGGTGTGAGAGTTGGCATCGCTTGCCTTGCCGTCGAGAATATCAGAAAGTGGCCCTTGATATACAACTTCGCCGCCCAGTCTGCCGGCATCAGGACCGATGTCGATGATGTAGTCGGCCTTTCGGATTATGTCCTCGTCGTGCTCAACCACAACAACCGTGTTGCCCAGTTCCTGCAACTGACGCAGAACCTTGACCAGTTTTTCGGTGTCGCGGCTGTGCAGTCCGATGCTTGGCTCGTCGAGTATGTATAGCGAGCCTACAAGACTGCTTCCGAGCGAGTGGGCGAGGTTTATTCGCTGACTCTCGCCGCCCGAAAGCGTGTTGCTCAGACGGTTTAGCGTAAGATAGCCCAGTCCCACATCGAGCAGGAACTGAGTGCGGCTCTTTATCTCGATGAGCAGACGCTTTGCTACGCTGGCGTCGTGCTCGCTTAGTTCAAGATTGTTGAAAAACTCGGCAAAGTCGGTTATCGGCAACTCAACGAGTTCCATTATCGACCTTCCGCCAACCTTTATGTATTCTGTCTCTTTCTTCAGTCTTTTGCCTTGGCATACGGGACACACGGTCTTTCCGCGGTATCTCGAAAGCATAACGCGATACTGAATCTTGTACTGATTTTCTTGCAGCATCTTGAAGAAGTTGTCGATGCTCACGCGCTCGTATTCCGGCAGACTCTCCTCGCCGGGCAGACCATGCCAGAGCCAGTCGCGCTCTTGGTCGGTAAGTTGATAGTATGGTTTGAAAATCGGGAAATTAACCTTTTCGGCTCTTCGGCAGAATTCGTTCTTCCACTCAACCATCTTCTCTCCGCGCCAGCAAACCACCGCGCCCTCATAAACGCTCAGCGCGCTGTTTGGAATTACCAAGGCAGGGTCTATGCCGATGATTTTTCCGAAGCCCTCACATTCGGGACACGCACCCAGAGGCGAGTTGAACGAGAAAGTCTGGTCGGTAGGCTCCTCGAACGCCATTCCGTCAGCCTCGAATTTGTTCGAAAATTCCAGAAGTTCCTTCTCCGGATAGATTCTGATGTAGCACGTTCCGTTGCCCTCATAGAAAGCCGTCTCTACCGAATCTGCCATTCGCGATACAACATCTTTTGCATCATCAACCTTCATGCGGTCAACGAGCGTTAAAATCTTCTTGTCCGTACCCAGTTCGCCGCTTTTCAGAAAATCCTCAATCTGAATTATGTCGCCGTCGATGTCAATTCTCGAGAATCCTTGTTTCAGCGACATCTCCAACTGCGTTTCGATGCTTCTTCCTTCAGGAATGACGAAAGGCGTGAGTACTGTGAATTTCGTGTCCTTTGGATATTTCTGAATGGCTTCCAGAACATCTTCTGCTGTATGCTTTTTCACCTCCGTTCCGCTTATTGGCGAGATAGTCTTGCCGATGCGGGCGTACAGAAGTCGCAGAAAATCATAAATCTCGGTCGATGTGCCTACTGTTGAGCGCGGATTTCGGCTCGTCACCTTCTGTTCAATGGCTATTGCCGGCGGAATTCCTTTGATGAAGTCGCACTCAGGCTTTCCCATTCTGCCCAGAAACTGGCGTGCATACGACGAGAGACTCTCGACATATCTCCGCTGCCCCTCGGCATACAATGTGTCGAAGGCGAGAGAAGATTTTCCTGAGCCCGACAATCCGGTTACGACAACAAGTTTATTTCGTGGAATTTCGACGTCAATATTCTTCAGGTTGTTAACCCTTGCGCCTTTTATTTTTATTGAACTGTTCATAAATATCCTGATAAGAATTACAAAGATAGAAAATCTTTTTGGCTATTATACCCGAAAATTGATTTTTTTTGTGTAAGTTTGCTTATTATTTGAAACAGTAAAGATTATGATGAAGCGCATACATATACTTTTAATCGGAGTACTTTTTTCTTTGGCAGCGAGCGCACAAGGTCCGAAGAGAGAATTCCGAGGAGCATGGATACAGACTGTTAATCGCCAGTTCGAGGGAATGACTACCGATTACATGCAGAAAACCCTTACGGCTCAACTCGACTCGCTACAGAAAGGCGGAATAAACGCCGTGATGTTTCAGGTTCGTCCCGAGGCTGACGCCCTTTACTATTCAGAAATAGAGCCGTGGAGCCGCTTCCTTACCGGAACGCAGGGACAAGCACCTTCGCCATACTGGGACCCGCTTCAGTTCATGATTGTTCAGTGCCATCGCCGCGGAATGGAACTTCACGCGTGGCTCAATCCTTACAGAGTAAAGACCAAGACATCTACCAACTTGGTTTCTAATCATCTTTATTTCAGAGAGCCCGAACGATTCTTCGTTTACGATGATATGATTTTTTTCAATCCCGGAATTGAAAAAAACCGTCAGTTTATCTGCAAGATAGCAGCTGACATCACCCGTCGGTACGATGTAGACGGAATACATATCGACGACTATTTCTATCCTTATCCAGTAAAGGGCGAGGCAATTCCCGATGAGGAGACTTTCAGAGCCAACGACATGGGTCTGAAGAACATCGAAGATTGGCGACGCTACAACGTAGACCTTCTTGTAAAAGAACTTCACGATTCGATAGTAGCCGTAAAGCCGTGGGTGAAGTTCGGCGTTTCGCCTTTCGGAATTTACAGAAACAAAAAATCAGACCCAATGAACGGAAGCGACACGAACGGCTTGCAGAACTACGACGAGTTATATGCCGACATCCTTCTGTGGATTAACAAAGGCTGGGTTGACTATTCCGTTCCGCAGTTATATTGGGAAATCGGTCATAAGGCAGCCGACTACAACGTGCTTGTTGACTGGTGGGCGAAACATGCCAGCGCGCGTCCGCTCTTCGTCGGAATGGACATCGAACGTACCGTGAAGAATCCCGACCCGTCGAATCCAAACCGCAATCAGCAGATTGCCAAATATCGCCTGATGCGCTCTTATCCGCAGATACAAGGCTCGTGCCAGTGGTATGCAAAACTTTTTGTCGATAATATCGCAAACTATCGCTCGCTTATGCAGGAAGTCTATCACAGAAATATCGCTCTTCAGCCGTTATTCCTGTTCAAGGATGCCACTCCGCCAGCCGAGGTCACAAAATTGATGCCCGTAAAGATGAAGGAAGACGGCATGGTTTTGTGCTGGACTCCGCCGGCATACGAAGGTGAGATGGACAAGCCCGTGAAATATGTTGTCTATCGTTTCAACGAAGGCGAGGAGATAAACCTAAATAACTCGGAAAATATCTATACTGTGACGAAAATTCCGTTTGCTCCGCTCGAGGTTTACAACGGGAAAAAGAAGTTTGTTTTCGTGGTTACGGTGCTCGACAGGCTCAATAACGAGTCTCTTCCTGCAAAAGTTGCCGTGAAACTCTAACAAATTACGCATCTGGCGGATATATCGAAATTCGTTCTAAATGCTTGCTATACTGATTGTTTAAGGCATGATTACCCAAATAGTATGTTAAAGAGCAATCTCAATTTTTTTCGTCATTAGTGTTCTAATAGGAAAATCTTTATTATTTTTGCAAAACATTACATATTTAGAATCTTGAATAATAACAAGCCAAAAGTAAGTCTTATAACGACTTGTCGAAATCGAGCTAATACAATCGAGAATACTATTCTTAGCGTGTTAGGACAGGACTATCCAAACATCGAGTATATAATTATCGATGGATTATCAAAGGACGGTTCTGTAGAGATTATCCGTAAGTATCAAGACAAGATTGCCGAATTTGTAAGCGAACCCGACGGCGGCGTGTACAATGCCATAAACAAGGGCATAAAACTGGCAACAGGCGACATTATCGGACTTGTTCATTCGGACGACAAATTGTACGAGACAAGTACAATTTCAAGAGTTGTGGAAATGTTTAATTATTCAGATGCCGACTTGGTTTATGCCAATGGCGTATATAGTACAGTCAAAGGTACTATTCGCAGAGTATGGTATTCGGGACAATATGAAAGAGGCAAAGTACAATATGGTTGGTTGCCTTTGCATACTACTGTTTATGTAAAACGCAATGCCTTGATGAAATATGGTTTGTATAATGAGAATTATAAAATATCGAGTGATACAGACTTTCTTATCAGATATTTGTTTGAGAATGATTTGAAAATCGGCTTTATGGATAGGGTGGTTGTTGATATGCGCATGGGCGGACTTTCAACTTCTCCAAAATATGCTTTCTGTAAGTGGAGAGAGGATTTTAAAATCTTCAGGCTGCACGGCTTTAACCCTATTTTCTTAGTCGTGTTTAAAGTATTTAGAAAGGTTCCTCAATTTATAAAGGCTTTTAAGTATTAAAGCTTCCTTTTATGGATTTGCTTTTAAAGTTGGTGAGTGCCGGCGTCCTAAATCGTAAGCCGGTTGTTGATACATCCATTTGTCTGTCTGATGATGAATGGATGAATTTGTATATACACTCGCAAGAACAGGCTGTAACGGGATTTTTTCTCGATGGAATAGGATTTCTGCCCGAGGAATGCAAGCCTTCGCTTAAACTTCGTTTACTGTGGGGCAAGGTTCTTCTGAAACTCGAAGATGACAACCGCAAGATAAATCAACTGGCACATTCATTCTCGAAGATTTATCGGTCAGAGGGCTTGAATCCGTTGCTGTTCAAGGGCGGAGCGGTGGCTTATTATTATGCCAATCCGCTTCATCGCTGTTGTGGCGACATCGACCTCGTTTTCTGGCGGCAGTTTGATGAGGCTCTTGATGTAACCGAGAAATACGAAGGTAACCGAAATCATGAGTTTCGTTACGACGGATATACGATAGAATTACATTCGCGCGCCGAATTTTTCAGATTGCGCCGATTGGACAGACGTGCCGAGACGTTTTTCGACAGTTGGAAGGAAAAGTATCAGACGGTAAATCTTCAGACTACAGACGGCAAGACGCAGGCGGTTGTGATTCCGTCCGAAGAGATGGCTCTGTGCTGCATGCTGCTTCATGTTCTTCGCCATACAATCGAGTCGGGCATTGGGCTGAAACAGGTTTGCGACATCATGGCTATTCTGCCTTATGTAAAAAATGTTGATGAAGTCAAGAAATTCATTTCGGCATTTCATATCGGATATTTTGTGTCGTCGCTCTTCGGCTTTCTTTGTCGCGACATGCAGATGAACCGGAAATATCTGTTTGTCGAGCCTTCGTTTGGCTACGGATACTCACAGCTCAGAAAAATCTTCCTCGAGGAAGCCTACAACGATTTTGTAAATAGCGGTGAGAATTTGGGATTCTCTGAGAAGTTTTCGCGTGCCATCGGCAGGGTAGTGCGATGTCTGAGGCTTTCGCCGTTCTTGCCCGAAGAATTGCTTGCATATCCGTTCCTTCAGTTGCTAAACAGACTTCATCTTCGCACAATTTCTATCGACGAAGTGTGATTTTACTTAGATTGTCACAGAAGGTTCGTAAAGATATTTCGCTAATACACAAAGAAAAAATCCTCATTCAGCAGGTTTTGTGCAGAATGAGGATTTCTTCTATTTTGAACGTCTCTGCGATGGTCTTGCAGCACGTTTTTTCCTGATGTCAGCCTTCTTTTTAGCCGAGGCAGAGCCGTGGCTTCCGGTAACGTAGCCTTTCTTCTTGGCCTTGGTGTGAAAACCGTCGTCCTTCTTGTTTCCGCCTCGTTTGCTTCCGTGGAATACGATTCCGCCGGTGATTACGTTGTCAATGTTGTCTCCTGCCATATTTTTCTTTGTTTCTATAAGAATTTATCTGCGTCTGCGGCGATGCGTTGCCGAGGCAGAACGTCTTCTATGTGATGTGTGTCTTCTGTATCTGCTTTTGCGTGCATGTGTGTATACCGATTTTGCGTAGGCATCTCTTTCCTTTAGGTCTTTTGCAACGGCTATGCTGTCGGTCATATCAACCTCCTTGGCATCGTTGAAGGCGAAAACGAGGTTCTCTGGTGCATCTGTAAGCCTTTTCAGGCTGCCTGCTGGCGTTGCAACATACACGCCGCTCTTTATGGTGTTGTGTGCAAAGTCGAACAAGACTTCTGGGTTCAGAGCCTGACCGTTTATTCTCAGTTCGAAGTGGCAATGTTCTGTTGTGGCGCGTCCCGTTCTTCCTGTCAGACCGATTATGTCACCGGCTCTTACCGTATCGCCTGCCGATACGAAGTTGCGCGAGTTATGGCTGTAAACCGTTTCCAGTCCGTTGGTGTGGCGAATTGTGATTACATTTCCGTATCCGCCGATTACCCTTGATAGTCTAACCACGCCGTCGAATACTGCGTAGAGATAATCGTTTGGCTTAGTCTTCAAATCTGCGCCCGAATGGTGCTTTCTGCGTCCTCCGAACGCACTGATAACCTTGCAGCCTGGCAGCGGCATGTGCCATTTCAGAGTGTCCGAAAGGTCGGATAAGTCTATATGGATTTTCTGGTTGCTGCCAAACATCTTTGGAGTCCTTACCTTTACCCACATAATCTCGGAGTTTGTGAAATTAGTGTTGAAAGGAATGTCAAACTCTCTCATGCTCTTTGTTGAGTCGGCAAACATTCTTGCTTTCTCAAAGTTATATGATGAGACGTTTCTGTTAACTGGTCTCGAAACTCTTCTCTTTCTTACGTTTGTTTTTCTGTGTGCCGGCGTCTTTCTCGAATTGTTGTTGTGCGCCAGTACTTTGGTGTTACCTAAAGATATTGCTCCCACGAGCAAACAAAAAAATAATCTTCTAAAATTCACTTTCCTATTCTTTTTACGTTGTTTTTAAATGGCTTTCATAATGCCATTGAGTATTCTTCCTGAGTCGATGCCCTGTCTGCGGGCAGAAAAGAACTCTTTGTTTTTTAGAGTGCAGATGTTTGCAATATGTATGTTATCCGTTGCAACTCCGCATTGTTTAAGTTGAATTTTGCACGCTTCCCACAAGTTTATGTGCCATTTTGCGTGCCTTTCAGCAATTTCGTTCATGTCGAATCCGGCTTTCTCGAAGGCTTCGTAAACCTCGTCGCCAACTTCAAGACTGTCTACCGATATGCTCGGGCCAATTTGTGCCGTTATGTCGATAGCTTTGGATTCGTAATGTTTTCTCATTTCTGATATTGTTGCCGAGATGATGTTCTGAACCGTTCCTCTCCAGCCCGAATGAATGGCAGCAATGAACTTGCGCCTTTTATCGTGGAGTAGGATAGGTACGCAGTCGGCTGTGCTCACGGCTATGCAGACCTTGCTTCTGTCGGTTATCAGCGCGTCTATGCCTTCGAGTTTTTCTTTCTGCTCGTCGGCTTTTAGGCTGAGAAATTCATCATCGACATTCAAAACCGCCGTTTTGTGAATCTGATGCGGAACAATCAGCCTTGATGTGTCTATGCCTAATTCTGCGCAGAGCAAACGTCTGTTTTGAGACACATGCTCGGGATTGTCGTTACAGAAATAGTTGGCGTTGAACGATGCGTAGTTTCCCGTGCTGCATCCGCCGTTTCGCGTGGTGCTGAAGGCTACGATGTCCGTGCCGAAAACATTATAGTCAAACCTAATCTTTCCGTGCATCAGTCCTCGTATTCAAAGTCGTCGAGGTCTTCGATTTCCTCGTCATCATCTTCGTACTCATAATCCTCGTCTTCCCAGTCGGCAAAGTCGGCATCTAGTTTCTTTACATCTTTGTTTCGGTGTACGATGTTTTCTTTGTTGATGACCATTGCAATCTTGTTGCTCTCGCTGTTCATCGCAGTCCAAAGCATGTCCTTCAAGGTTGCGATTCCGGTTCCTGTTACAGATGAGATGAATACGTGCGGAATGTCTGTCGGAAGGGTTTCTTCGAGCATCTGCACAAGTTCGTCGTCGAGCATATCAACCTTTGTGATGGCAAGAATCCTCTGCTTGTCGAGAAGTTCTGGGTTGAATTTCGTGAGTTCGCCCAACAGAATCTGGTATTCCTTAGCAATGTCGTCGGCATCGCCCGGCACCATGAAGAGTAGGAGAGAGTTGCGCTCAATGTGACGCAAGAATCTCAGTCCCAGTCCCTTGCCTTCGCTTGCACCTTCGATAATTCCCGGGATGTCAGCCATTACGAACGACTGTCCGTCGCGGTAAGGAACAATTCCGAGGCTTGGTTCGAGGGTTGTGAACGGATAGTTGGCAATCTTCGGTTTTGCCGATGAAAGCGAAGATACGAGTGTGCTTTTTCCTGCATTTGGGAAACCCACAAGACCGACGTCGGCCAAGAGTTTCAACTCGAGGATTACGGTCATCTCCTGCATCGGTTCGCCCGGCTGTGCATATCTCGGAGCCTGATTCGTGGCTGTTCTGAAGTTCCAGTTTCCAAGTCCGCCGCGTCCGCCTTTCAGAAGGACTACTTCCTGACCGTCGTCGGTAACATCGCAGATGTATTCGCCCGTCTCGGCGTTGTACACCACCGTTCCGCACGGAACGTCTATGTATCGGTCTTCGCCGTCCTTGCCGTGGCTTCGACATTCCGAGCCGTTTCCGCCGTGTCCTGCAAAGACATGACGTTCGTAGCGCAGGTGCAGCAGAGTCCAGTAGTTGCGGTTTCCTCTCAGGATGATATGTCCGCCTCGGCCTCCGTCGCCTCCGTCGGGTCCGCCGTTATAGTTGTATTTTGCGTGATGCATGTGAGCAGAGCCGCGTCCGCCTTTGCCCGAGCGGCAGCAAATACGTACATAGTCAATGAAATTCGATTCAGCCATATATGAAAATAGTCGTAGAAAAAGGCAGCCCACTCCTTGTGTGTTCACGCAGGAAGCGAGCCGCCATAGTATTTTGTTGATTTATTAAATCTTGTCGATAGCCTCGCAGATGTCTGCGAAGATTTTATCCATTGAGCCCAAGCCCTGGATGTGAGTGTACTTGCCGTCAGCCTTGTACCAGTCGATAAGCGGAGCAGTCTGGCTGTGGTAAGTTACGAGACGCTTCTTGATTGTCTCCTCGTTGTCGTCGGCACGACCGCTTGTCTTGCCACGGTTGATAAGGCGAACCATCAGTTCGTCTTCAGGAACCTCAAGGTCGAGCATGATGCTAACCTCAGTACCGCGCTCTGCAAGCATAGCCTTAAGAGCCTCTGCCTGTGGAACTGTTCTTGGGAAACCGTCGAAGATGCAACCCTCGATTGACTTGCCGAAGCTGTCGTATGTGCTTGCAAGGATGTCAATCATAAGAGCATCCGGGATAAGTTGACCGTTGTCGATATATTCTTTGGCAGTCTTGCCAAGTTCTGTGCCGTTCTTAATCTCGCCACGCAATACGTCACCAGTTGAGATGTGCTTGAAGCCGTACTTCTCAACAATCTTGTCGCTCTGAGTACCTTTACCTGAACCCGGAGCACCGAAAATAACAATGTTCTTCATTTAAATTATTATGTTTGTTTTAATTTTTAGATGCATGTGTAGATGTCTGGCAGTTCTCGACCGTATCCGTCGTAGTCGAGTCCGTAGCCGACAATGAAATCGTTAGGAATGTTCAAGCATACATAATCAATGTCAAGTTTCACCTTCAAGGCATCAGGCTTTACGAGCAGGCTGCAAATCTTGATTTCGGCCGGCTTCATGGCTTTCAGCATTTCAAGCATAGCCACCATCGTGCGTCCCGAGTCTATGATGTCTTCAACAATAACAACTGTACGCCCTTCAATATTTTCCTTCAAACCCACCAGTTGCTTAACCTCACCAGTAGAACTCATACCGCTGTATGATGCCATTTTCACAAACGTTACTTCCATCGGAATGCTCATTGCACGAACAAGATCGGCAGTGAAAACGAACGCGCCATTGAGAGTTCCGAGCATAATCGGATTTTTTCCTTCAAGATCCTTATCCATCTGTGCTGCAACACGTTTAACTTCCTGAGATATTCTTTCTGCAGATATACTCAATTCAAACTTTCTATCAAGAACTTGTACAGTTTTCATCTTGTTGTTTTAAAATTATTCGGCAAAAATAAAAAAAATCCATGATTCATGTCATATTTATAATGTAAAAAATTATATATTTGCAAAATATGAAGATTTTTACGAATAATCAGCTAAAAGAATTCGATCGCCTGACTATCGAGCGCGAACCGATTAGTTCGATAGATTTGATGGAGCGCGCTTCGGTGGCTATAACCGATGTGCTTGTAAGGCGATGGCCCGATACGAACACTCCCTTCATGGTGTTTGCCGGCTCTGGCAACAACGGCGGAGATGCGTTGGCAGTTTCAAGGCTGCTGGCAGAAAAAGGCTACAGCGTAGAGGTTTTCTTGTTCAACATCAAGAAAACGCTTTCTGCTGAATGTGAGGAAAATTGGAATAGACTCGATAATAAAGAAAATATAAAGCGTCACGAGATTGTAACCGAGTTCAACCCACCTACGTTTGTTCCCGGAACAATCATTATTGACGGACTCTTTGGCACAGGTCTTAATCATCCTTTGCTGAAGGGATATGCCGGCTTGGTTCATTTCATCAACGGACTGCCGGGCGTTCGGGTTGCTATCGACGTTCCTTCGGGATTGTTCGGTGAAGACAATTCGCAAAACATCAGAACAAACATCATAAAGGCCGATTTGACGCTGACGATTCAATGTCCGAAGTTGGCTTTCTTCTTTGCCGAAAACGAAGAATTCGTCGGCGATGTAGAGGTCCTCGACATCGGAATAGACAAACGCGCGATGGAGCAGACGGCATCAATCTACCGAACCATCGACGAGCGCGAGGTTGCTGGAATCTTGAAGCCGATTTCGAAGTTTGCTCACAAGGGAACACGAGGCCATGCGTTGATAATTGCCGGAAGTTACGGAATGGCTGGCGCATCGGTACTTGCAACAAAGGCGTGCCTGAAGGCTGGAGCAGGAAAGGTTACGGCTCACACACCGACGCTTAACAATACGATAATGCAGATAGCCATTCCCGAGGCAATAATTCATCATGATGCGAGCAACAGCGTATTCTCATCATCTGTTCCGATGATTGGCTACAATGCCGTCGGGATCGGTCCGGGAATCGGAACAAATCCGAGCACCGTGTCGGCTTTGCAAGACCAACTCGACAATCTGCGCACTCCGCTTGTTCTCGATGCCGATGCAATCAATATCCTCTCAACCCACAAGGCGTGGATTCAGGACTTGCCAAAAGGATCAATCCTTACGCCGCATCCGAAGGAAATGGACAAACTCGTTGGTCCGTGCGAAACAACCTACAAGAGAATGATGAAGGCGATGGAGATGGCTCAGCAGTTCGGCATATATTTTGTTCTGAAAGGCAAATGGAGCATCATCGTATGTCCAGATGGAACGTTCCTGCTTAATCCTACAGGAAATCCGGGCATGGCAACAGCTGGAAGCGGCGATGTGCTGACTGGAATCCTTACATCATTGCTGGCTCAGGGATATTCATCTCTCGATGCTGTCCGTCTTGGCGTATATTTGCATGGCTTGGCTGGCGATTTTGCTGCTGAGGAACTGGGCGAGGAGAGTGTTATCGCATCGGACATTATAAACAACATACCAAAAGCATTCAAAAAACTTAAGAATAAATAATGAAGAAATCGTTGATATTAGGCGGAATGTTGTGCTTTGCACTAAGCGCAGCCAACGCACAAACTGAAGTATCAAAATATATTCCCGGTGTAACTACGGACGGAGTTACGTATTTCCTTCCAAAAACAGGACTCAAGGTTAGGGTCATAGCAAGAAAAATAACTCATACGCCGGGCGAGTTTGTGGAATATGCAGAAAGATATATCCATAGCAAGGAGTCGGCGGATTCTTATACAAGTTGGAGCATAGAAAATATTGATGTGGCAGCATTCGGAGTTGCCGATACGAGTAAGGTCTTCTCGGTAAAATTCAATCCGAAGACAATCGCTCCACTAATGGAACTTTCTAAAGAAGGTGTTATCCTTGCAGTTAATACAAAACCTCTGCCTGAGGCTGATATGCCGAACCGTGTTTACAGAAAGTCTCCTGTTCTGAATGCTCACGATTATATGACTCAGGAGATTCTTAATGCAAACTCAAAGGCGAAGATGGCCTCGCTCACGGCAGACAAGATTTTCGAACTGCGCGACAGTAAGAACGAGCTTGCGAGCGGTCAGGCAAGTTATATGCCATCCGATGCTGCTCAGATGAAACTGATGTTCAATAAACTTGAAACAACTGAAAAAGCCTTGCTTCAGGTTTTTAAAGGCGTGAATGATACAACTTATGTAACTCGTACATTTACAATCATGCCAAACAGAGAGACAAATGCCGAGGAGTTGTTCCGTTTCTCGAAACATCTTGGCATTGTCGATGCCGATGATTTGAGCGGTGCACCAATATATTGGAGTCTTGTTGATAATCATACCGTTCCGGCTCCTGTGCCAGAGCCTGTCATCGAAGAACCAAAGAAAAAGAAGTTCTCTTTTGGAAAGAAAGGTGCAAATGGCGATGAGGGCATGATTTACGCTCTGCCAAGCACAACGACTTTCAAAATTTTTGAACGAAATAATGTTCTTTACGAGAACGATTTCCCGATGGGACAGTTTGGCAATGTTGAGAAACTGTCTCCTGCATATTACGATGTGAAGACAACTACAAAGGTATATTTTGATTCAACAACTGGAGCAATTCGAAAAATCTCTGAATAATGAAAAAAATAACATTGTTGATTCCTGCATGGCGGCTCGTCAAGAAAATTCGGCAAGAAATGTGCTATGCTCACAAAAATTAGCTTTGTCTAAAGAGAATGTGTTTGTTGTTTGAAATAAAAATCACTCCCACAACCGTGCCACTTAGGTTTGCTACGATTATGGGAGTGATAGTTTCTCTTACATCTTTTATATATATAATGTATATTATATTAAAGGTGTTTTTGTGGGGCGAACCTGTGCAAGGATATCCTTCAATGATGTGTGTTTTCCTTTTCTTGGGGGGGGGGTCAGTTGCTGTCTCTTGGTATCATTGGGGAATACCTTAGCCGGGTGTTCAGTGAAAGCAAAAACAGACCGACTTATATAGCACGCGATTATAATGGTGAGAAGATATATAAATAGCTATCAACTAGTTTTTTGCTGTTTTTCAGAAGGATAGCGTTGCCTGCCATTCTTGTAAAATCGAGTTAGAAAAAATACTTTACAAAATGTTCAAATAACAATATTATTAAACTTTTAAAGAACTGCAAGTGAAAGTTTTTTAAAAAAAATAGGCGTATATAAAAAATTATAGATACTTTTGCAAAGTGTTTTTCGAAATCACAAGAATTTAAACAGAGAATGAAGAGATATTTACTTACAATCGTTGTAATGCTGGCGGTATTTGGCGTGAGTGCACAAACCGCCGCTACTAGGGGCAAGAAGAAGGTTGAGGAACCGGATACAATGCCGTTTAAAGACCGTTTGTCATTCAGAACGAATGCAGTAGACTGGGTACTATCTACAGCAAACATTGGTGCGGAATTCGATATTTCGAACTCCGTTTATAATCGTTATACGGTAGGTGCTGTTCTTAAGTACAACCCTAAATCTAAGGGAACTCTTGTTCCAAAGTATGTTTATGATCTTTTTGAAGCTAAGGTAGAAGCCAGAAAGTATTGGAGAACAGATAAGAATCCAAGAACTGGTAAGCAGAATCCGCATTCAAGATATTGGAGAGCATATTATGCTGGCGTCTGGTTCGACTATATGGATATCAACCTTAAACTAAGCCAGACTGGTAGAAAAGGAAAGGCTTACGGAATTGGTGGAGAATTCGGATACAACATCCCAATGTACGCTTTTAAGAAGAGTAGTTTGGATGTTGAATTTGGCGTTTCTCTAGGTTTGGAGTATGCTAAGTACGATGTGTACAAATACAGCAAGTTTAAGGCTATTACAAATAAGGATGGTGAATATATACCTTATTCTAATTTCGACAACTTGGGTGGTATTCACAACGTAGACTATACTCAAGAAATGGTAGACCAGTACATGAAGCAGCATCCAGATGCCAAGAGAGGCGCAGAGGATATGCTCAGAGACGAGGATTTTGTCATGGCACATAATATCAAGTCTAAGACATGGCATATCATTCCATTTCCTGTTCCACAGGACCTAAAACTTGCTTTCGTTTACAGATTCCGTTCAATTTCACAGAAATATAAGAGACTCGACTTCAAGCGTATCGAGGCACTCCAGACTGCAAGAGCCAAGTACACTCAGGTTCAGGCAGAGAAGAAGAGAGAGAGCCAGCAGAAAAAGGTCGAGAAGAAGAAGCGTATGTTGTTTGTTCGCGACTCTATTTCTCGTGCTAAGATTGAAAAGGAGAAGCAGATGAACCTTGTTAAGGATTCACTCCGTCAGGTTAAACTCATGAAGGCTGAGGATGCTAGAGCTCAGGCTGAGATCAGAGCTAAGGAGAAGGCTATTCAGGCTCAGGCTGATAAGGAAGAGGCAATCTACAGAGCTAATGAGAAGGAGCGCATGAAGGAAGTTCGTCAGCAGGAAGCTGCTCAGAAGGAAATGGAGAAGCAGAAGAAGGTTGACATGAAGAAGCAGGAGGCTGCCGATAAGAGAAAGAGAAAAGAAGAGGAAGCTGCTGAGAGAGCTAAGGTTAAGGCTGAGTTCGAAGAGTTCAAGAAGAAGGAACAGGCTGAACTTGATGCTTTGCGTAAGGCAAATCAGGCAGAAGATGAGAAGAATAAGGCTGCTATAAAGGCTACAGAGGATCAGGCTAAGGCTAAGGCTAAGGAGAAAGAGGCTGAGGCTAAGGCTACAAGAAAGGCCGCTGAGCAAGAACTAGCAGACAAGACTAAGGCTGCTAAGGCTAAGGCAAAGGAGGAGGCTGCAGAGGCAGCCAAGTCTGAGGCTGCAAACAAGGCTGCCAAGGCTAAGGCTGAAAACAACAGCAAGAAGGCTAAGGAAGACGCTAAGAAGGCAGAAGCCGAGGCAAAGGCAAAGGCAAAGGCTGAGGCAGAAGCTAAGAAGAAAGCAGAAGCTGAGGCTAAGAAAGCCGAGGCTGCTGCAAAGAAGGCTGAAGCTGAAGCGAAGAAAAAGGCAGAGGCAGAGGCTAAAGCAAAAGCTAAAGCAGAAAAAAGTAAAAAATAATTAACTGAGGAGGACAAAATAATGATTTGCATAAACAAAAGATTACTTACAGCGCTCATGATGATTGTGCTCTTCGGTATCGGAGTAAAGGCACAGTTGCTCGCTGTAAAGACTAATGCCCTCTATTGGGCTGGACTTTCACCAAACGCATCTATCGAAATGGTTACTAAGAGTAGAATCAGCGTCGAGGTCGGTGCATTTGGAAACAACAAGCCTTACGGCTATGATTTGAAAATGACAGGCTTTCAGCCTCAGGTAAAATATTGGTTCAATGGTCGTCCAATGACCCGCGAGTTCGTGGGTCTTGGAATCATTGGAGCAACATATCACTGGGATGAACACGGTATCAATCATAAGGGTGATGCCCTTGGTCTTGGTTTGACATTTGGTTATGCCCTAAAGATTACTCCACGTATCAACGTTGAGTTTACTGCTGGTGCTGGTCAGATTTATTTCCACGAACTGAGAAAAACTTACGATGATGACAAGTGGACGACAAATCCTGATGTCGAAAAGGCCGAGACTCTAACTGGTATGGTCGACGAGGACAAGTACGGTGACCATTATCAGGGATGGAACTTTATGCCATTTAATTTAGGTGTTCACTTCGTTTACATTTTAAAATAATCAGGTATGAAAAGATATAGTTGGATATTACTTCTGCTGGCCTTTGCACTTTGTGGCCAGGACGCTGTAGCACAGCGAATGACTACCGTGCAGGGTCGTGTTGTAAACTCGAAGAAAAACAAGGCAGGTAAGGCGATGATGCCTTTTACCGATGAGGCTGTATTCGTATATATTTTCAATACTATAGCAGATGCTCAGGATAACTTGTCTAAGATTGATGGTGCTCAGGGTGCTGCTGTTGTAGAGTGTAACTTTGCAGTCTGCGACCAGTCTGGTAACTATGAGTGTCAGGTTCCTGATAATGGTGCCTTGATTTTCAAGGTAGGTATGGCACCTGCAAAATTGGAGAAGGTAGATGGAAGAAACATCATCAACATGGCTCTTGAGGGCGAAATCATGTTGGCAAATATTGATGTCGTTGCTTACGTTCAGGAAATCCAGCCAAAGCCAAAGGCTGCTGAGCGTATTGGTAACAAGTTCTTCCCTTACAATACATTCCCAATCCCACCGCACAACGGTCGACCAAATGCTCGTCTGATTATTCAGCCATTCATTATCGACTGTACAAACGATGATACAGTAAATTACTGTAAGCCAATCGTTCTTGATGGTCAGGATTACCACGATACTCAGTATCGCTTGATGGGATTCAACTGGAAGCACGATCCTCTCTACCCATACATTCAGCGCAGAAGACTTACTGCTGAGCGTATGTCTATCGATTGGGCTGATACTATCACAATTCCTCATCCAGATCGTAACTATTCTTGTTATGCAACAATCCAGATGGAGGATTTTACAAGTATCTTCTTCAAGAAGGATTTCCAGATTGTAACTTGTCATAACAGACAGCCAATGCGATTCCTTGAGTATAAGTTTGATATGCGTCCTTTGGATCCATATAAATATAAGGAAGTAGCAAAGCGTGAGAAGCGTAATACATCTGCTGCTATCCAGTTGACATTCGAGGTAGGTAAGGCAACTCTTGATCCTAACAACCCAGAGAATGAGCAGAATATCGCTGCACTTCAGAATAAGTTGAAGGAACTTGCTGCTGGTGAGGGTGTATCTATCAAGGAGTTCCACATCACAGGTACTGCATCTCCTGAAGGTATCTACAAGTCAAATATCGATTTGGCAAAGAAGCGTGTAGATTTCGTTCAGCAGCAGATTACATCTATTCTTCCAAAATACGTTCTTGCTCGTGTATACCAGAACCCACAGGCTATTGTAAATGGATGGGCAAAGGTTGCTGATGCAATGGAGGCTGATGAGCAGGAGGAAATTGCAGAAAAGATTCGTGGTGTGATAAAGAATACGAAGAATATGGATATTCAGGGTGCTACAATCGCTAAGATGGAAGATTATCCTGAGATTCAGAAATACTTGCCAGTTCTCCGTTCTGTAAAGTACGATTGTAAATACGAGATTTTCCGTGAGTTGTCACCTGAAGAAATCTGGGCTCGTTACACAGAAGAGCAGCAGACAGGTGTTGAGCGTAAGTATGCTCTTTACGAGTACTGGAATTTGTTTATGCTTGAAAAAGACTCAGTTAAGCTTGAGAAACTTTATAAGAGAGCATACGATGAGTCTATCGAGTTGAACGGTCAGCCATGGATTCTTGCTGCGAATAATTTGGCTATCTCATATCTGAAGAGAGACACATGCGATGTAACATTGCTTGAGCCATTTATCGACCGCCGTATGAAGCATGTAAATATGGTTCGTAAGAATATCGACGGTTTTACAACTCGTACAATCAACCCTGAAGAGGTTGTAAATAACCAGTTGTGTATGTATATCAAGGCATACGACTTTGATAATGCATCTGTCATGGCTCAGATTTTGCCAAATACTCCTGAAAACCAGTTGATGAAGGCATTTGCACTTTGTCTCGGTGGTTATTATAAGAGTGATAAGCAGGTGTTTGAGACCGTAAAGAACTCATCTCCTGTAAATGAGGTGGTAATGGATCTTGCACTCGATACAAAGGCTGGTAATGCTATGGCAGCAAAGGCAGCTCAGAAACTTGACCCTGAGAGTCCGGTTACTTGGTATCTGAAGGCAATCATCGCAAACCGTGGTGGTGATATGGGTTACATCGACGCAACACAGAACTTGAAGAAGTGTTTCTCAATGGATGAGAAATATATTAAGATTGCAGAAACTGATGGTGACCTTGATGAGGATATGGTTGCAAGTACCATAGATGAGTATCTGGAAGAGAAGAAGATGACAGCAGAGCTTAACGCTCAGATGGAGGAGCAGCGTAAGGCTGAGGAGGCCGAGGCAGCAAAGAAGGCTGCTGAGGAAGCTGCTGCTGCCGCAGAGGCTGAGGCTGCTCAGAAGGAGATAGAGGAAGCCCAGAAAGCTGCCGCTGCTGCAGAAGAGGCTGCTAAGGCTAAAAAAACGCCTGCAAGGAAGGCTCCTGTAAAGAGAACCACAACTGCTAAGAAAAAATAATGGATCAACGAATAGCAAAGACGACAATGAAATATAATATGAAGACATTTATCGTTGCTTTGGGAGTCTTATTCTTTGCTGGTAGTGCTCAAAATGCTCTGGCTCAGATTAAGACAAAGAAGGACTCAACCTCTGTAAAGAAGGGCTTTAATGCTTTGAAGTATTCTTTGCAAGGCAGATACCTACCAAAGGGATACGAGTTCCAGAACAAGAAGATCACTGACGAGATGTTCGTTTCTGCATATATGGGTGCAGAGAACATGCTTCATAGAGGTGATCAGGAGCAACCATTGGCTATTCCTGTTGGTGTTCAGGTTGGTAAGTATTTCTCGCCTTGGAATGGTGCAAGACTTACTTTTGAATATATTCCAAAGATAGGTGATTATCAGTTGCCGGGTATGGGAGCAAGCGTTGAGCATTTGTTCAACACTACAAACTACTTGTATGGCTACAATCCGGGACGTGTATATAACATCGAGACTGTAGTAGGTCTTGATGTCCGTAGCACAAAGCATACTGATTCTGCAAACAAGTATGGCGAAGTAATGCCAGACTATGATGGTCAGCCAGAAGCTAAGTCAAACCTTGCGCTTGGTGGTCACATTGGTTTGCAGGTTCGTTATCATGCATATCCACATTCTGATTATTTCTTCATGCCTTATGCTACATTCTGGAGCGATAATATTGACCATAGTACAGGAAACTGGCACAGATATGATATCACATACGGTTTGAAGGCCGGTATGATATATCAGTTTACTGCTCATAAGCCAGATATACCAAGTAAGAGTGAAAATGTTGGTGACAACTTGTTCTTTGATATAGGTTATCAGGGTATGGCACAGTGGGGACCTAATAGCAATGGTACAACTAATCTTGATAAGGTTAGTGAAGCATTTGGTAATGGCTTTGCTTTTGGTATTGGTAAGTGGTTTACTCCTGGTGGTATTCGTTTGAGTGCGTGGTATGGTGCTTCTGCAAGAAGATATAATTATACAAAAGAAGACAAGATTTTCATAGGTACTGCAACAGGATATGATGATATTGATAGGGAAAAGCAGAATACCAGATACTACGGATTACGTTTGGAGGGAATGTATAACATCAATTCATTCCTTTGGCCTTCAAAGAAGGATAACAGATTTGAGGTTAACGTAATGGGTGGTCTTGAAATTGGTCAGACTTGGCGTTCTTTGGATCTTGGTTATGTTGGTTATACTAATACATACGACGAGTGGATTAACAATAATGAAACTGCAGTTATTCCAGGAACAGAGAAAGATCCAAACTTCAATAGATTTGGTAGTAAGAACCGTGAGCTGAAAGGTTTCACTGGTTTTACAGGAGCTATTCAGGCTAAGTATTATGTAACACCAAACATCGGTTTCTTCATCGAACCACGTCTTGAGCGTTTGTCGTATACTGAAAAGGGTTTCAGTCATGATACAAAGGCAAATCTTTGGAGTGCCCGTATCGGTATGGAAATCAGACGTCGTAATGATGTATGGGAAGACTTAAAGCCTCGCAGAAACCAGTTCCATCCATATTTCTTCGTAGGTGAGGATGTTGGTATGTCATGGAATGTACAGAGATTCAACGGTTCTGACTTCTGGGATACTTCAGATTATACTATCGGTCTTGACTTTGGTAGAGTATTTACTCCATATAGCACAGCAAGAATCGGTTTCAACTACGAAGGTTTGAGAACAAATCAGTTGAAGGAAGGTATTCGTGCCGATAAGTCGCCTGCTCTTACTGGTGCATTCTCTGTGTATGCAGATTATATGTTCCACATGACAAACTTCCTTATGGGCTTCAACCCTGCTCGTCGTGGCGATTTGCAGGCATTTGCTGGTCCTGTTTGGCAGCATAATAGTTTAACAGGTTCTGCTTTCGGTGCTGAAGCTGGTTTGTATGCAAGTTATAAAGCATCAGGTAAGATTGACATGTATTTCCAGCCAAGATTGAGAATGTTTGGTGCTGGATATAATATGAACGGTGAGCGTTCAATGCTTCAGTCAAATGCATATCAGTTGAGTGGAACATTGGGTATGACATACAATTTCAACCCTTGGGCTGATGATTTGTATGATGATGGTTTCATGGAGCAGTTCTTCATGCAGTTGAGTGCAGGTCCTTCATTCCTTGTTCGTGACCGCGAGCTTGATTATGCAAAGAATAATGGTACAATCCCTGCGGATAACGGTACTGTTGGTCCTGAGGTTACATTCTCTGTTGGTAAGTGGTTCAACTTCTTGGGTATCAGACTTTCTGCATTCGGGCAGATTAACAGTGAGTACTGTCCTGCAACAACATTGCCACAGAAGATTGCTTATGCCGGTGGTAGACTTGAGTACATGATCAATATCAACCGTTGTTTAAATAAGGAGGAGAATGGTGAGGATTTGTTTGAGTTTATTTGGACTGGCGGTCTTGAGCTTGGTACTGTATTCCAGACGGGACTTAATGCTAAGGAAGGAACTCTTCCTAATGCGGCAAAGACTCAGACAACAAGCAACACTTCTGGTTTCCGTGGTTTAACAACTGGTTTGCAGGTTATGCTTAATGCAAACAAAGACTGGGCCGTATTTGTTGAGCCTAAGTTCAGTTCTGTTCGCTTTGAGCGTTCATTCCCTGACTCAAAGACAGGTCTGTTGTACCAGAAGCGAGTAATGACAAATATATTCTCTGTAAATGTCGGTGCTCAGATTATGTGTCGTGATGCTCAGACAAGAAGAATGAACAAGGGGGATTACTATGAGCCATTCTGGTTTATCGGATTCGACCTTGGTACTAACTGGCCAAGCCAGCATGCATATGGTCCTAAACTGACAGATGTATTTGGTAATCAGTTTGGTATCAATATTGGTCGTAAGATTGATGCTCTTCAGGGAGTTCGCTTAGGTTTTGATTATGATAACTACAAGGTTAGAAATAACAACAGAGTTTGTTTCACATACTCTCTCGATTATATGTTCAGTCTTACTCGTTTCTTCATGGGTACTGGTGTTGAGAGATTGTGTAATGTTGATGTTATTGCTGGTCCTGTGTTGTTGAAGTCAAACGACAACGTGTATGCAAACCACTTTGGTGGTGAGTTAGGCTTGAGAATCAATCACTTGCTTGGCAGATACACAGAGTTGTATGCTGAGCCAAAACTTAGAGGTTATTCAGAGCCAACAGAGGCACTTCCTGGTGTTCTTAGTGCTCAGGGCTTGACTTTGATTCCTACAATGAACCTTGGTGTTGCATTTAGATTCTAATATTATTTTATATAAAATAGAAAAAGTTGGAATGAACATATGTTCATTTCAGCTTTTTCTGTTTTTGTGTTTTGTCATTGCATTTTTCATTATAAAACAGTATGATTTTTCTTAAAAAACTATATTCCTCGTTTTCGAATATAATTACTTCAATAAATAATAATGACTTGTTAACCCTTGCTCTTGTGCTTGTTCTTACTATTTTGTGTAAGACATATTTCATATTTGATGGTATAAGCGATGAAGATTCTGCTTATTATTTATTGTATTCTGTTGATTTCAATGAAGCTATAGAATATAATAGTAGTATGTTTAATTATTATTTGACAGGTTTTGTTAGTAATTTGTTTTTGAAATTCTTTAGTGCAAAATTGTTAGCATTGCGTATATTGCAGATTCTTAATTACTTTTTAATATTTATCAGCGTATTCTTTTTGTTAAGACGAAAATTACCTAATGTATGCATTTTGTGTGGAGAACTATTGTCTTTAATAATTTTATGTTCACGTCCACTTGAATTTTATTATGATGATTTTTCGGCATCAATGTGCATCCTTTCTCTTTTGTTTATGGTTAAGGGGGTTGAGAAATCAAATTCTTTTTATTTGTTCCTTAGTGGTCTTGTTTATGGGTTAAATATATTTGTTCGTATTCCAAATTTGGCATATGCAGTTTTATTTTCTTATCTATTCTTTGTTAGTGATAAGTCTGTGCCTTTATTCAGAAGAATTATGTATGTTTTTGTTGGTTTTATAGCGGCTTTACTTTTATTCTTCCTTTTATTGTATGTCAATGATGATTGTGGGCATGCCCTTAATGGTATTATGGGATTGGTATATACATCGCATGATACGGAAAATACGCATAATTTGAGTCGTATGCTTTTGGTTGTGTCTAACTCTGTTCGTTCAATCCTCTTTGCATCAATAAAAGTAACGGCGATTTTTGTGCTTGTATTTTATCTTGGTAAGGTACGAAGGTATGAAAAGTTGTATTATATTGCCGTGGCTTTAATTTTTGTTTTTTTCATTTTTAAGCTATTGCGTATTTTGGAGCATCCAACTACTTCTGTGTATTTCTATTATAAAGTGATAAGTACTGTGGTATTGACTTATTTCATTTTTAGGGCAAAGGAGTATCGTAGTTTGGTATTTATTCTGCTACTGGGTATCTATGTTGTTCCTCTAGGTTCTGATTATTATTTTACAGTATCTGTGGCTTACATCTATGCTGCTGTCACATCACCGTTTATATTCTTTTGTTTGTATAAGATTGGTGAATTTGGTAGAGCTTGTAAACTTTTATATTGCTCGTGTGTTTTAATTTCGTGTATATTTGTTATTCGAAATTACTTCACAGATTATAACACTCCTTTTGGTGAAAAAAATACAAGGAGTGAGCGAAAATATGAGGTTGCTGGATGTGATGCACTTCAGTATATAAAGACGGATTCGTTAAAGGCTGATAGGTTTATGAGAAAAGCTGAAATAATAAAGCCTTATCTTAAAAGTAAGTCTTTGATGATTAGTAGAATTTCTGATTTAATGCTTTCTGTTGTATTGGGTAAAACCTTGTATAATAACAGGCCGAAAATATGGGGAACGAATACGAGTGTGTATAAAAATGCTATGGAGGTTTATAAAAGAAAGCACGAAAAACCAGACGTGTTGTTAAGTAAAGAATCTCTAAAATGTTCTGCTTGTCCAGAATTGAGATTTATGAAAGATATCGGTGGCTATAGAAAAGTATGGGAGGATGAAGAGTATGAACTTTATTCTCCGGTTTCTTGATTTTATGTTTCTTATAAAAGCCGTTTTGGAATGTGGATAATGGAGATATCCTGTTCCAAAACGGCTTTTTTGTTTAGTTTTATATCGTTATGTCATAGTAAAGGGGAATGTTAGTTTTGTTTTTTCTGTTTTTTCAGCCAGTCTCTAAACATGGTTTGAACCTCATTCATTGAGATGTCGAGTTGCTTTAGTTTGACAAACATCTCTGGGAGTTCATCGTTAAGAAACGTATCCTTTCTGTTTGATATGATTTTCTGTACGGCTCCTTCGGATACAAAATAGCCAAGTCCGCGTTTGTTGAATATAATCTCGTTATTTTGCAAAAAGTCGAATGACTTTACAACAGTGTTGGCATTGACCTCAACCATTGCGGCATATTCTCTTACCGATGGAATTCGTCCGCCTTCAGGATAAGTGCTGTTCAGAATCTCATCCATTATTCTGTCGGCAATTTGAAGATAGATCGGCTTGTTTTCTTTGAAATTCATGTGCAAACTATTATTTGTTGTTGATATGATTCATAACTTGTGTTGACTTGAAAATCTTGTAGCTCTTCCGCCATAGTAAGATTATGAGTCCAATCTCCACAAAAGCAAATGTGAGCAACAGAATTATTTTCTTGTCTATAATAACTTCTGATTTCAGCAGATATATTGTGCCGTAAAAGATTTCTGTTCTCGGATATACAAAGTGCAGAATCAGAAGAATTATGGCAGTAAACGCAATTAGGCAGATAAGTGCTTTCGGAACGAGGAATCGCTGTTGACTGTTGCTCATGTACAGACAGAATGCTTGAGAGAGTAGGATGGTTGCAACGAATGCTATTATCTGAATGACAGGATGTCCGAGTTTTGTAACGTAGAAGCACGATTGTATAAAGTGAATGTTGTCTTCTGAATAACAAAAAAACGATTGATATATTGTGTTCCTTAGTACATCTGAAAGAACAAACTTTACAGATTCGTTGATTATCACGGCAAGAGCGAATGTCACAATTGGTGCAACCAAAATGATTATCGACTTGGCTATGAACTTTTCTTTTGTTGTAGACGGTCGCATAAGTACATTTATTCTGCCTTCCTTGGTGCGCATTTCCTGCATGTGCGATAGGGCGTAAGAGATAAACATAACTCCCAGCGAGATGGAATAGAACATATTCAGAATTTCTGAATAAAAGTATGCCTTGTCTGACTCATCATCGTCTGCAAGAATCACGATTGGCAGAAATATGCAACTGTACAGAATCATCAATCCGGTGATAACAATTGCTTTCTTGATGAATTTGTTTCTAACGAACTGAATGTCGACTTTCAGTTCGTTTCTGAATCTGTTATAATTGAAATCCCTCATTTCTTGAAAAAATTAAGTGAGAATTTGCGGTTGGCAATCTGATTTCTTTTGAAGAACCAATATGCCAGCAACCAGTTTAATACTCCGAACATCGCAAATGCAATGTTGCAGAATATGATGCTCTTTTCAACCTTTATTTCGACGGAATCGTCTATCATTGTTTTGTAGTAGAAGGCGAAAAATACGTAAATCAGAGCGAAACTGAACAGATTGTTCATCACGACTCCCGAAAGAAGCCGGTGCTTGTGCCATATATTTGAGCACAGAATATATAAAGACTGCGCCCAGAACATCATGAGTAAAGTTGTTGTGTATTGCTGATTGTTCAGGCTTGCCTGCATGTATTGCTCTGGATTTATTTTTTCTCCTTTTAGGCCATGAATAACTCCGGCGAAGAAATCGTCCGAAATCAAGGGTGGAAACATATTCAAGGTGAAACTGCATTTAAATTCGTTTTGACAGCCTAAAATAGCGTTTATAATAAGTCTGACGAGTTCAGAAGCATTGTATGCCAATACACATTCTGCCAAAACGACCACTGTGCATATAAATGAACGTACGGCGAATTTTTCCAGATTGCTTGCCGGAAGCATAATGTATTCCAAGTTTTTGGTCTTTGAATGCCTTGACGCGGCAATACACATCGTCAGGATAAAAAGAAAACTGACTATTGATTTCTGCTCTTCGGCAAAGACCTTGGCGTCGTTGTAATCGTAAATCTGGTTGTAAAAAGAAAACAGCAGAAAGCAAACAATCAGCGCGCAGAAAACCGTTAGATGAGTCTTCTTGCCGTTCGAATATTCGTAGTTCAGAAGTGCTGCGATTCTTTTTATGCTGAAAACGTTGTTCATGTTGCTTCGGATTTTATTTTTCGAAAATCTTCTTAATCTCGTCGCGCTTGCTGAGCGTTGCGTTGAACAGCGTTTCGAGGTTCATTGTACTTTCGGCATTTTCGAGGTTTCTGAACACCGCGCTGTAACCCGCCAGCGAAGGCTGGGTGAAAATGGCGTCAGACAAATCGTCGTTTATTCCAGTCTCGGCAAAGTACAACTTCTCCGTGATGTCTGCAACGCTCTGATTTAGTAGGATTTCGTTGCTGTTGATAATCACGACTTTGTCGAGCAGAATGTCGATGTCCTTGACTTGGTGTGTCGAGATTATTATTGAACGATTGTCGCTCATGCTCGATGCAATTACCTTTCTAAACTGGCTTTTCGACGGAATGTCGAGTCCGTTCGTCGGTTCGTCCATCAGTAGGAGAGAGGTGTTTGTGGCAAGCGCGAAGCACATGAACACTTTTTTCTTCATGCCCATCGAAAGTTCTTTCAGGTTAAGGCTCATGTCGAGTTCGAACTTGTCCATCGTGCTCTTCATGTCGTCGTAACTAAAGTTTGGGTAAAATGGAGAGAGGAGTTTTATGTATTTGCTAAGGGTGGTGTCTGGCATACTGAATTCTTCGGGCACTATGAAGATGTCCTGAAGCGTTTCTGGATTTCTTTCCTTTACATTCTTGTTTTTGAAGAGTATTTCGCCTTTCTGGGCATGAAGAAGTCCGCAGAGCAGATAAAGCAGGGTGCTTTTGCCTGTTCCGTTCTTGCCGAGTACGCCGATGATGTTGCCCTCGTCAAAATTCAGGGAGAAATCGTCGAATACGTTTTGCTTGTTGCTGTAACCGTATGTCACCGAGTTTACGCTTAAAAAATCGTTTCTCATTATGTTTTCTTTTAAGTATTGAGTTATTTTCTTTGTGTTATACTATTGTAGTACACTGCAAAAGTAAATATAATATTTTATTCTTCCAAATTCTTTCTGTAAAAATATTTGTTTGTTGTGTAAATGCTCTTTAAATAAGTAATTTACGTTAATTAAAAGATTCATCTTTAATATAATATGTATAAAAAGCTTAGATTCAGAAATATTATAAAATTATATGTTAAAATATGTTAATTTGCTTTGCGATGTGAAAATAATATATACTTTTGCGGTGTAATACTTAACTAATACACCAGTTGAGTATCTAAAAAAGATTTATTAACAAAAAACGAAATACAATTATGAAGACAAGGATTTTTAGAGTGAAGGTTTTGGCAGTAGTGCTTATCTGCGTGTTTGGTTGCACGTCAAGTGCTATGGCTTCCGATTTAGACAAGTTCTATCACAACGACGAGGTTGTTGATGGCAAACTTTCAACAAGATACATCTATATCAAGAGTAATTTGTTTCTTACTCCGAAGTTCAGATACGAGTACAGCTATAATGCCGACGGCAAGACTGATGCCATGAGAGTAAGCGAGTGGGATTCGTACAAGAAGGTTTGGAAGTTGTCTAAGAAGTTTCTTTATTCTTACAACGGAGACACCGTTACGATAGAATTGCAGAAATGTATGCGCAACGGAAAGAGTTGTCCAGTAAGCAAGTATGCTTACACAACCGAGAGCGACGGCACAACGCTTCAGAACAGCGAGATGTATTGTTGGAACGAAAGCAAGAAGGCCTGGGAACTGTCTGACGATTGTTCGGGAATTGATTCATGCCTTTTGGCTTCGAGAATTGCGAACTAATTAGAGAAATAACTATTATATCTTAATTTTTATCAGAACTCCTAAAATCTTAGTCGGGCAGAAATTGGCGAGAAAATCGCCTTTTTCTGTTTGGCGGAGATTGATACGCGGGGTCGGCATAAGCAATTCTGCAACGATATTAAAATAAAGAATCGTTATGCAGAAAAGAGCCCCAAAGTAACTTTCAAGGTTGGGTATAGTAAGATTCAATATAGCGGCAGGTAAGCCGCAAGTAAGCCGCAGGGTACGAAGAAGTACCGAAGAAGCAAGCCGCAAGGTATGGGGTAGCTTCGGAGTAGGAACGGGGTAGCTACGGGGAAGGTTCGGGCAAGGTACGTTCAAGGTACGGGGAAGAAAGCCGAGGATAATTCACAATTTATTGCTGTCCGGTAAAACATTTTTAGAGTGAAAAAAAATAAGGTCGTATTCCTCGCATGGAATCCGACCCTTTTTGTTATCTTTGTTTTAACCACAAAACAGCAATAACATGGGCAAAGATAGCAATTTTACCGGACAGCCGGTGTATAGTCAGATATTAAATCTGCTTGACCGTGAAAGAATCATGCAGATTAGCCGTGAAACAGAAGGCAGCGAGGCATATGTGAAGCGTTTTGACGGATACCAGCATCTGGTCGTTATGCTGTTTGGCATATTGAATCACTTTG